>DAINBS010000006.1:0-25101 GCA_036732805.1 Gemmatimonadales bacterium
GGGCACGTGAGCACGTGAGGACGTGAGCACGTGAGGGCGTGAGGCGCTGCCGCCGCTGCCGCCTCTGCCGCCCCAGCCGCTCTTCGCCCGAGGCTGGCGCGGACCGCCGCGCCCGGTCATCTTGGCCGTACCCAGCATCCCAGCACAGACTCGGGAGGATCCATGGAAATCCGAAACGCCGCGCCGCTGGCGCTGGCGGCGCTCCTTGGCACGCCCGGCGCCGCGCACCCCCAGGCGTCTTCCATTCCGGCCGCCATCCTCGGCGAGGCGCCGCCTCCGCAGGGCACCGCCGTGCGCTACGTGGCCCGTGACACCCTCACGCGCGGGTACCTCGCCGTGCCCGAAGGGCCGGGACCGTTTCCCGCGCTCATCCTGATCCACGAGTGGAACGGCCTGTCGGACCGGGTGCGACAGGTGGCCGACGCGTTCGCCAGGCAGGGCTACGTCGCCCTCGCGGCCGATCTGTTCAACGGGCGTGTAGGGGCGACCCCGGAGGAGAACAGGGCGCTCTCGGGGGCCGCGCGGGAGAACACCGCCGCAGTCATCGCCAACCTCGACGCCGCGCAGCGCTTCCTGCGCGAACGCGGGGACGTGACGGGCAAGGTCGGCGTGATGGGCTGGTGCTTTGGCGGCGGCATCGCCCTGAGCTATGGCCTTGGCGGAGAGCACCACGACGCGACCGCCATCTTCTATGGCTCCCTCGTGGACGATCCCGCGCAGCTGGCGCGTCTCCACCACCCGGTGTACGGGACGTTCGCGGAGAACGATCGCGGCATCCCGGTGGCACAGGTCGAGCGGTTCGCGGCGGCCCTGGACTCGTTGGGCATCGACAACGACATCCACGTCTACGACGCCGTCGGCCACGGGTTCTGGCTGCGCGTGGACGAAGACCGGGCGGTACGCGAAGCCCCCGCCGCGGATGCGTGGCGGCGGCTGCTCGGGTTCCTGAAGCGGGTGCTCGGCTGAGAGGAGGGGGGCAGAAGGGGCAGAGATAGAGCGCTGCCGCTGCTGCTGCGCCCGTCGCTCCCTCGTCACTAGCCCCCACCCCGCCCCGGCGGCATCTTACCCGCCCATATGATCGCCGAGATCATGGTGGGCGCCGTCGGCCTGGCGGCCGGCGGAGCGGCCGTGTGGTGGTGGCAGCGGGCGTCGCGTCCCTCCGCGGCGCCTCCGCGCACGGACCTCCGCCCGGTGCTCGACGCCATGCAGCTCGGGGTCACGGTCACCGACACGAGCGGGCACATCGTCTACTCGAATCCCGCGGACGCGACCATGCACGGCTTCGCGCCCGAGGAGCTGATCGGCCAGCCGGGCAGCATCTTCGCGCCGCCCACCGCGCGGAAGACCGTCACCACCGGCGAGCTGCCGAGCCTCAAGAGCTGGCGTCGCGAGGGCATCAACCGCCGCAAGGACGGTTCGGTTTTCCCAGTCCGGCTCCGCACCGACATGGTCCGCGACCCGGAGCAGCGGGTCCAGGGGTTCGTGACGGTCTGCGAGGACGTCACGAGCGAGCGGCGGGAGCGGGACGCGCAGCTCGCCGGCATGCTCCACGACCCGCTGACCGGGCTCGCCAGCCGGACGTTCCTGCTCGAGCTGGTCGCGCGCGCGATGCGGCGGACCGAGCGCCACGGCGACTACCACTTTGCCGTGCTGTGGGTGGACATCGAGCGATTCAAGCTGATCAACGAGAGCCTGGGCCACGACCTGGCCGACGGCCTGCTCATCACGGTGGCGGAGCGGATCCGGGACGCCATCCGCCCGAACGACGTCGCGGCCCGGATTGCCGGGGACGAGTTCGCGCTCCTGCTCGACGCGCTGCGCGCGCCGGAGGACGCGGTGATCGTCGCGGAGCGGATCATCGCGGGCCTGGACGAGCCCTGCACGGTGGAAGACCGCGAAGTGTTCCTCACGCCCAACGTGGGCATCGCGTACGGGCGCGCCGCGCAGGACGATCCCGAGCAGTACCTCAAGCAGGCGCGGGAGGCGATGTACGCGGCGCGCAAGTCCGGCCGCAGCCTCTACGGCGTGTTCGAGGAATCGGGCCGCCGGCGGGCCACGCAGCGGCTCCAGCTGGAGACGGATCTGCGGAAGGCGCTCGAGGAGCACGAGCTGCGCGCCGTCTACCAGCCCATCGTGGACCTCGCCACGGGGCGGACCGTCGCGTTCGAGTCGCTCGTCCGCTGGCAGCACCGCCAGCGGGGCATGGTGGCCCCGGGCGAGTTCATCCCGACGGCCGAGGAAACCGGGCTGGTGGTGCCCATGGGCTGGTGGATGGCGGAGGAAGCCTGCCGGCAGATCGCGGCCTGGCAGCGGGAGTTCCCGGGCACCGCAGTGGCCGTCAGCGTGAACCTGTCGGTTCGCCAGCTGCGCCAGCATCGGCTCGTGGATCGCCTGCTCGAAGTGCTCGTGGCGAACGGGGTGCCTCCGCACCTGCTCAAGCTCGAGGTCACCGAGAGCATGCTGATGGACGACGTGGAGGCCCAGCTCGCGGTGCTGCGCCGCCTGCGCGAGGCCGGGATCGCGGTGATCATCGACGACTTCGGGACGGGCTACTCGTCGCTCAGCTACATCCAGCGGTTCGAGTTCGACGTGCTCAAGATCGACCGCTCGTTCCTCCCCACCGGTGGGGGCGAGGAGGGGTGGGAGCTGGTGCGGATGATCATCGAACTCGCGCAGGAGAAAGGCGCGGCGGTGGTGGCGGAAGGGGTCGAGACCGAGCACCACGCGGCGCGGCTGCGTGTCCTGGGCTGCGACTGGGCGCAGGGCTTCTGGTTCGCGAAGCCGCTCAGCCCGGAGGATGCCACGAAGCGGCTGCGGGGCGAGGGAAACGGGTGATCGATCCCTCGATCACTCCTTCACCACCACGCCCCCCCTCATCACCATCTTCACCCGCCGCAGGGCGGTGATGTCCTGTGTCGGATCGCCGTCCACGGCAATCAGGTCCGCCAGCATGCCGGCCCGGATGGTGCCGCGATCGTCGAGCGCGAGCATCGCCGCATTGCCGGACGTGGCGGCGAGGACCGCCTGCTTGGGCGTCATGCCGTACGCCACCATCAGCTCCAGCTCACGCACGTTGTCGCCGTGGGCGTACACCCCCACGTCGCCGCCGAAGCACATGGGCACGCCGGCGGCGAGCGCCGCGGCGAACGCCGCCCGCTTCTCCGCCACGCGGGCCGGCTCGGGATCCGTTCCCGGGCGCCACCCCGCGTACCGCGCGACCGCCTCCGTCGCCGCCAGCGTGGGGCAGAGCGGCACCTTCCGCTCGGCCATGAGGCGCCACACCTCCGGGGTCCCCCCATCGCCGTGCTCGATGGTCTTCACGCCCGCGAGCACCGCCCGGCGCATCCCCTCGGGGGAACTGGCGTGCGCCACCACGAACCGGCCCGAGCTTGCGGCCACGGCGACCATCAGGGCCAGCTCCTCCTGGGTGAACGTCGCCTCGGCGGTGCCGGCCGGGCCCCACCGGTAGTCGGCGTAGACCTTGATCCAATCCGCACCGCGCCCGATCTGGTCCCGCACCACGCGGGTGAGCGCATCCACGCCGTCCGCCTCCTCGGCGCCGAGCGGCAGGTTCCATTCGGGCGCTCCCTTCGGGCCGTAGCTGCCCGTGGTGACGATCGCCCGCGTCGTTACGAGCAGCCGCGGGCCGGGAACGATGCCGAGGTCGATCGCCTGCTTGAGTCCCACGTCGGCGTACCCCGCGCCCTCCGTGCCGAGGTCGCGCTCGGTGGTGATGCCCGCGAGCAGGGTCGCGCGCGCGGCCGCCGTCGCCCGCGCCACGCGCAGCGCCAGCGGTTCGAACAGCACCTGATCGTTCCACGGCGTCTCGTCGTACGGGTGCAGCAGCAGGTGCGAGTGGCCCTCGATGAGCCCGGGCAGGAGGGTCAGGCCGGGAAGCGGCACCACCTGGTGGCGCGGGGGCGTGACCGACTCCCTGGGGCCGATGGCCGTGATCCGATCGCCGGTGACCACCACGTCCCATCCGGTCCGCAGGCTGCCGTCCACCGCATCGAACACGCGGTCCGGCCGCAGCACCAGTGCCTGCTGGGCGGGCAGGGGAGCGGCGAGCAGGGGCAGGAACGCGAGGACGACGGTGCGGGAAAGGCGCATTGGGGGCTCTCGAGCGGAGATGGAGGCAATGTACGCGAGGGGGCACGCGTGGCCAGCGGCGCGGTCTCGGCAGAATCCCGCTTGAGCGGGATCCAACGGGCCCGAGGGAGCCAGCGGCCGCTTTCACACTGGGTTCAGGATCTCTTCAGCACCTCGGGCCCCATCGTTCAGGGAGACGCGCGCTGGAGGGCCGATGGTGTGGCTGCTGGTTCCGATTGGCATGATTGCCGCGATCATGGCGCTGTGGGTGATCGGCGAGCGCGGCGTTCTGCCGCTCCCGTCCACGCGCGCGGCGTGGCGCGGCGCGCGTGCCGGCGCCGGTGGCGGGAACCACGGCCGGCCGCGCGGCGGAATCCTGACGGCGCTCCACGGCTACGTGTACGGCCGGTGGACCGAGCAGTACATCCGCCTGTTCCGCCGGCTGGCGCCGCACATGAGCGCGCGCCTCAAGCAGGCGTGGGCGGACCGGTATCACGGCAAGGTGCTGACCACGGAGCTGGCCTGCGCCATCATCCGGCTCGATCACGACATCAAGCGCACCGACCTGGAGCGCGTCGTGCCGTATCCGAAGGCGCGCGACATCCTGCTCCAGGGACCGCCGTCAGTGACCCTGCTCGAGTGCCCGTGCCGCCTGGGGAAGCCGGAGCACTGCGAGCCGACGCAGGTGTGCATGCTGGTGGGAGGCGGGGACTTCTCGCTGGACCACCATCCCACGAAGGCGCGCCGGGCCACGCGGCAGGAAGCGCTCGACCTCCTGTGGGCGGAGCACGAGCGCGGGCACGTGCATACGGCCTACTTCAAGGACGCCTGCGATTCGAAGTTCTACGCCATCTGCAACTGCTGCACCTGCTGCTGCGGCGGGCTCGAAGCCATGACAAAACACGGCATCCCGATGGTCGCCTCCTCCGGGTTCGTGGCGGAGGTGGACGAGGGCAGCTGCATCGGGTGCGGGGACTGCGAGGCGGCGTGTCCGTTCGACGCCGTCCACGTGCCCTATCGTGCCGAGGTGACGTGGGAGCGCTGCATGGGATGCGGGGTGTGCGAGGGGCAGTGCAGCACGGGCGCGATTCACCTGGTGCGGGACACGCGGAAGGGCGAGCCGCTGGATGTTCGAGCGATTGCGTGAGGGGAAGGGGACTGGCAGAGACGGCCTGAACGGAGACGGACGGAGACGGGCCTGATCGCGTGTCCGTCCCTGTCCGTCCTCGTCCGTCTCTGTCCGTCTATTGCTTTCCGTAGAGTGTCTTCCACTCCTCCTCGAACTCGTTACCCGCCACCCAGCGCGGCTGCTCGGCGGCGTTGGCGATACGCAGGGCCGTGAGGAAGAGGATCCGCATGTCCCGCGCCGTGCTCTCCAGGTTCCACTCCGGGCGGATCTCGTCCGTCACCTGGTGGTAGTGGTGCTCCTCGTAGGCGGCCGGATCGAAGGTCAGGGCCTCTACGTAGTCGGAACCCGCCTGGAGGTAGAGGGCGGGGATGCCCATCTTCGCGAAGTTCACCTGGTCCGACCGGTAGAAGCTGCCGGCGTTGGGATTCGGATCACCCGCGGCGCGCAGGCCGTGCTCCTCGGCGACTGCGGTGAACACGGTGCCCAGGTCGCTCATGTCCAGGCCGATGGCGGCAATGTCGTGCGTGACCCCGAAGACCTGGGGCATGTCCACGTTGAAGTCCGCGACGATCCGGTTGAGCGGGATGGGCGGCGCCTCGACGAACGCGCCGCTGCCGAGGGTGCCGCCCTCCTCGGCGGCCAGGGCCACGAACAGCACCGACCGCCGCGGCCTGGCCGCGACGAACGCCTGGGCGACGGCGAGGATGCCCGCGGTCCCCACGGCATTGTCCCAGGCGCCGTTGAAGATCTTGTCGTCGCCTTCGACGGCGGGATTCACGCCAAGGTGATCGTAGTGCGCCGTGAACGCGAGGTGCTGGTCGGCGAGGGCGGCGTCGGTACCGCGCAGCAGGCCGGCCACGTTCCCGGTGGGCACCGCGCGGACGGCGGTTTCGATATGCGCGGTCAGCCGGTAGCGCGTGTCCTCCGGGCGGAACTCGCGCGCCTTGGCCCTGGCGAACAGGCCCTCGAGCGTCGTGTTCATGGATGCCGCCACCCGCTCGGCGGACGTCGAATCCATCCAGCCCAGCAGGTCCAGGCGGTAGCTGCGCTCCCAGTTCTCCCGTGAGCCGGTATTCCCGATGACGCTGAAGGGATAGCTCGCCGATCCGGTCGTATGGATCACGATGGCCCCGGCGGCACCGTGCTTGGCCGCCTGCTCGAACTTGTACGTCCAGCGTCCGTAGTAGGTGCGGGCCTCGCCGCCGAACAGAGCCGTGCCGTTCTCCTCCACCGGCGGGTCGTTGTTCAGAAAGAGCAGGACCTTGCCCGCCACGTCCTCGCCCTTGAAGTCGTCCCACCCGTACTCCGGCGCCTCGACGCCGTACCCCACGAACACGATCGGGACGTTCCGGAGGTCCACGGTATCCCGCTCGGTGGTGGACCAGTAGGTGAACGTCACGTCGTTGGCGATCGGCAGCCTGCCCTGGGGGCCCTGGATGGTGATGGTCGAGCGGCCGGCGTTCTTCATCATGCCGACCAGCTCGAAGGGCAGCAGATACGAATCCCCGGCGACCGGCTCGAGACCGATCTCCCGGAACCGCCGCGCGATGTACGCGGTGGCGCGCTTCTCCCCCGGGGTGCCGGGGGCGCGGCCCTCCATGCTGTCGGCCGCGAGGGCCGACACGTCGGTTCGGATGCCGTCGGCGGTGATCTGCGTTTCGGGATCCGGGGCGCATGCCGCCGCGATGAGCGCGCCCGCGAGGAGCAGACTGGTGCTGCGAAGATCCTGCATGGCCCCAACCCTCGATCGAAGTGAATCCTGCGGGCCGGGCGCCAGCCCGGGCCCGCCGACAGGATAACTCGGCGGCACGCCTCGCTGAAGGGACGGCGGTGCGGCCGGCTGGCGGCCGGGCGTGCGCGAACGCAGATTGTCCCGATGCCGAACTCGGACCGCAGGGGTTTCCTGCAAGCCGTGAGCGCCATGGCGCTCGCCCCGCTCGTGACCCGCCAGCGTTGCGCCCCGGCCCCGCGTCGGGATCCGCCGTTCCGGATCTCGCTCGCGGAGTGGTCGCTGCACCGCGCGCTCGAGGCCGGCGAACTCACCAATCTCGACTTCCCGGTCGTGGCGCGGGAGACGTACGGGATCGACGCGGTCGAGTACGTGAACGCCTTCTTCAAGGACCGGGCGCGGGACCCCGACTACCTCGCCGCGCTGAACGCGCGCGCCGCCGACCACGGGGTCCGCAACCTCCTCATCATGTGCGACGGCGAGGGCGCCCTCGGCGACCCCGACGACGCGGCGCGCACGGTGGCTGTGGAGAACCACTACCGCTGGGTCGAGGCCGCGGTGACGCTGGGATGCCACTCCATCCGGGTCAACGCCCAGTCGGCGGGGACGCCCGATGAGCAGCGCGCACGCGCCGCCGACGGCCTGCGCCGGCTCACCGAGTTCGGCGACGATCACGGCATCAACGTGATCGTGGAGAACCACGGCGGGCTCTCGTCCAACGGGGAGTGGCTCGTGAGCGTGATCCGGGCGGTGGACCACCCGCGGTGCGGTACCCTGCCGGATTTCGGGAACTTCCGGGTGAGCGACGACGAGTGGTACGACCGGTACCGAGGCGTCGCCGAGCTGATGCCGTTCGCCAAGGCGGTGAGCGCCAAGTCGAACGCGTTCGACGAGGCCGGCAACGAACGGAACACCGATTACCGGCGGATGCTGCGGATCGTGCTGGACGCGGGGTACCGCGGGCACGTCGGCATCGAGTACGAGGGGGACGAGCTGAGCGAGCCGGAGGGTATTATCGCCACGCGCCGCCTGCTGGAACGGGTGCGCGCCGAGTTCGCCGCGGAGGGATAGCGCTTGCTGGCCGGTCGCCGTTCCGGCTGATAGTTTCGCACGGACTTCAGGCGGGAGTGCATCGCGCGCATGCCGAACACGCTCGACCAGGCCCGGAGGTTCGCGGTGCTCGCGGAGCTCGGACTCGCGCGCACCGACGTCGCGCCGGTCGAGTGCGAGGCGTTCCCCGTGGGGCGTGGCGAGTGGAAGGTCGTGCAGACCCGGCCGGCCATGGGCACGCTCGTGTCCGTGACAGCGCTGGCGCCCGACCGTGAGTGGGCCGAGGACGCGATCGGCCTGGCCTTCGCGGAGATGGACCGGCTGATCGGGCTGTTCAGCCGGTACGACCCCGGCTCGGCGGTCACGGCGCTCAACACGACGGGACGCCTGGACGCGCCGCCCCCCGAGCTGGCGCGTGTGATGCAAACCTCCCTCGACTACCACCGACTGACCGGCGGCGCGTTCGACGTGACGGTGGCGCCGCTGCTCGCGCTGTTCCGCGAGCGGCTGGGCGGCGCGGTGCCGGCCGAGCCCACGGAGGCGGAGATCCGCGAGCGGCTGGCCCTGGTCGGGGCGGACGCCGTGGCGTGCGAGCGGGGACGGATCGCGCTCGGCCGGAACGGCATGGAGCTGACGTTCGACGGCATCGCCAAGGGCTTCATCGTGGACGCCGTCACCCGCGCGCTCGACGCCCACGGCATCCGCCGGTATCTCGTGAACGCGGGCGGCGACATCCGGGCACGCGGGAAGAAGGAAGGCCGCCGGCCGTGGACCGTCGGGGTCCGCGACCCGGCCGCCGACGGACGGTTTCCGAGCACGCTGCACCTCGAGAATGCCGCGGTCGCGACGTCCGGCAGCTACGAGGTCAGCTTCGACGGCGACATGCGCTTCCATCACATCGTGGACGGCAAGACGGGCCGCTCTCCCAGCACCGCGCTCAGCGTCTCGGTCACCGCCCCCACCGCTATGGCGGCGGATGCCCTGGCGACGAGCGTCTTCGTGCTGGGTCCGGCCGCCGGGGTCCGCTTCGTGGACGGGCTGCGGGACTGCGCCTGCCTGGTGCTCGATCGGGACGGCGGGCAGTGGAGGTCGCGGCGATGGCGCAATGCACCCCCAACCGGGGGAGAAGAGGCAGGGACATGACGCAACCGATGGCGAAGCCCTACGCCGGGTTCGGGCTGGGTGCCCTCGTGACGCTCCGGCTGCTGATCGGGTGGCACTTCTTTTACGAAGGCCTGGCCAAGCTGGTGAACCCGTACTGGACCTCGGCCGAGTACATCAACCAGGCCTCGTGGCTGTTCTCGGGGCTGTTCAAGGACCTCGCGGCCAGCGCCACCGCCGTGACCGTCGTGGACGCGCTCAACGTGTGGGGTCTGATGGCCATCGGGCTCGGCCTCATCGTCGGGCTGTTCACCCGGACGGCCACCGTGGCGGGCATCGCCGTCCTCCTGCTGTACTACATCGTGGCGCCGCCGTTCGTCGGCTTGACGTACGCAATGCCGGCGGAGGGGAGCTACCTGGTGGTCAACAAGGTGCTCGTCGAGGCGGCCGCCATGCTGGTGCTGTTCGCGTTCCCGACCGGACACCTCGTCGGTCTCGATGGACTCGTGTTCCGCAAGCGCGTCGCCGCCGAACCGGCGCAGGCCTGAGGAGGATGCCATGACGGACGAACAGGGGAAGCCGGGTACGCCAGGCGGGGCTCACTGGAGCACGATCAGCCGCCGCGGGTGGTTCAAGGCGCTGGTATCGATCCCCGTGCTGGGGGTCTTCTTCTACAACTTCCTGAAGAAACGGGCGACGGACGAGACCCGGCGGCAGGCCGTCATGGCCGAGCTGGGCGTCGCTGAGAGCGGGCCCGCGATCATTCCGAACGCCGTCTCGAAGCCCCCGAGCCGGAAGGTCCGGGTCGGCATCATCGGCTACGGCGGCGAGGGCGAGTCGCTCGTCCGACACGCGGGATTCGCGGCCCCCGACTGGATCGAGCAGGCGCGCAAGGACGTGGCGGAGAACCCCGGGGACAAGCAGCTCGAGACGTACCTCGCGCAGGACGACCTGAACATCGCGATCACGGCCGTCTGCGACGTGTTCGACGTCCGTGCGGAACGCGCGGTGGCGGCGTCACAGATCGACACGCGGCCGGGTGGCGGCGGGGCCAACCCGCCGGCCAAACGCTTCCGGCGCTACACCGACATGCTGGAAAGCGGGGAGGTGGACGCGGTCATCATCGGCACGCCGGATCACTGGCATTCCCGCATGACCATCGACGCCGCGGCCGCCGGGATTCACGTGTACTGCGAGAAGTGCATGACCCGGACGGAGGAGGAGGCGCTCGCCGTCCACGAGGCGGTGACGAGTTCGAGCATCGTGTTCCAGCTCGGCCACCAGAACCGGCAGTCCGAGGCGCACAACAAGGCCCGGGAAGTCATCGACGCGGGCATCCTCGGCCCGATCACGCTCGTCGAATCCACGACGAACCGGAACACGCCGTGGGGCGCCTGGGTGTGGGACATCCACGAGAAGGGAAACCCGCAGACCATCGACTGGGCTGAGTTCGAGGGTCCGGCCCCGAACAAGGTCCCGTTCAGCCTCGAGCGGTTCTTCCGGTGGCGCTGCTGGTTCGACTACGGCACCGGGCTCTCCGGCGACCTGCTTTCCCACGAGTACGACGGGGTGAACCAGATCCTCCGGGTGGGCATCCCGAAGTCGTGCGTGGCGTCGGGCGGAATCTATTACTTCAAGGACGGGCGCGACGTCCCCGACACCTTCCAGGCCGTGTACGAGTACCCGGACCGCGACCTCACCTTCGTCTACAGCGCCACGCTCGCCAACGGGCGCGATCGCGGACTCGTCTTCATGGGCCACGATGCCTCCATGCGGGTGAGCGGGAGCCTGAGCGTCCAGGCCGACCAGGACTCCACGCGCTACGAGCAGAAGATCAAGGACGGCATGATCGACCCATCGCAGCCGATGTTCACCTATCGGCCGGGGTTCAAGGGGATCGACGCCGTCACCTCGGCCACCGAGCAGTACTTCGCGAGCCGCGGTCTGCTGTACACGTACCGGGGCGGCCGCCGGGTCTCGGCCTATCACCTGCTCATCGGCGAGTGGCTGGACGTGATCCGGAACGGCGGCGAGACCAGCTGCAACATCGAGCGTGGCTTCGAGGAGGCGATCACCTGCCACATGGCTACGCGCTCGTACCAGCTCGGCCGGAAGGTCGAGTGGGATCCGGTGGCGCGGAGAATCGTGTGAGCAAGGACACCCGCCTCGGGATCATGATGTTCCTCCAGTTCTTCGTCTGGGGGGCGTGGTACACCTCCATCGCGGTGTACATGACGGCCGAGGGGATGGGCCAGCTGACGCACTGGCCCTACACCGTCAATCCCGTCGCGGCCATCGCGGCGCCGTTCTTCCTGGGGCTGGTGGCCGACCGCTACTTCTCGACCGAGAAGGTGCTGGGGGTGCTGCACCTGCTCGGCGGCCTGGTCATGGCGGCGGTCCCGCAATTCAGCGGCGCCCCGGTGGTGTTCGTGCTGCTGCTGCTACTGTACAACCTCTGCTACATGCCGACCCTTGGCCTGGCGAACTCGCTCGCGTTTCACCACATCACCGACCAGGAAAAGCACTTTCCGCTCATCCGGGTGTTCGGCACGGTCGGCTGGATCGCCGCGGGCCTCGTGGTCAGCCGGGTGCTGAGGCAGCTCGTGACGGGCGGGAGTCTGCCCGAGCAGACGCCGCTGCCGCTCTACACGGCGGCCGTGACGAGCATCGTGCTGGGTCTGTACAGCTTCTCGCTGCCCCACACGCCGCCGCCGGCCAGGGGTGAGCCGGTCTCGGTCCGCAGCATCCTCGGACTCGACGCGCTGAAGGCGCTCGGCAGCAGGCCCTTCTACATCTTCCTCGGCGCGTCGCTGCTCATCTGCATCCCGCTCGCGGCGTACTACAACTTCACCCAGCTCTTTCTCGTGGCGACGGGCTTCCAGAACATCGCGGGCACGCAGACGCTCGGGCAGATGTCCGAGGTCGTCTTCATGCTCCTGATGCCCCTGTTCTTCGCGCGCCTTGGCGTGAAGTGGATGCTCGTCGCCGGCATGGGGGCGTGGGCGCTGCGCTACGTGTTCTTCGCGCTCGGGGCGCCGGCCGGGATCTTCTGGATGATCATCGTGGGCATCCTGCTGCACGGCATCTGCTACGATTTCTTCTTCGTCACCGGGCAGATCTACGTGGACAAGAAGTCGAATCCCGCCATTCGCGGACAGGCGCAGGGGATGCTGGTCCTCGTCACCTACGGCCTCGGGATGCTGATCGGCGCGCAGGCGGCGGGCAATCTGTACAACGCCTTCCTGGGCGGCGCGGACGCGCTGACGCTCGACCGGTGGCGGCAATTCTGGTTCGTGCCGGCGGCATTCGCGGTGGTGATCATGATCGGCTTTGCCCTGCTCTTCAACGACCGGGTCGAACGCAGCGCGCGCAACGACCGGAGCGACCGGGCCGCGTAGGCCCGGCGCGCCTCGGGGGGTGACACGGGGCGCCGGTATCGGACGTGGGGGCAGGGATGGACTCCAAGGCGCGAAAGGTGGCCGTGGGCATGGCGGCGAAGAGGCTGGGAGTCGGATTCGTCGGCGGCGGCTTCGTGGCGCGCTTCCACATCCGCTCGTGGGTGGGCGTGCGCGACGCCGATATCCGGGGGGTCGTGAGCCGCCAGGACAACACGGCCGAGGAGGCCGTGGCCCTGGCGCGCCGCCTCGGCGTCGGGGACGCGAAGGTGTACGGCTCGATCACCGACCTGGTGGCCGATCCGGCGATCGACGCGATCTGGATCTGCGCCCCGAACTTCGCCCGCATCGCGGTCATGGAGGAGATCGTCGGGGCGATCGAGGCGGGGAAGGGCGCGCTGATCGGCGTGGCGTGCGAAAAGCCGCTCGGCCGGAATGTCGCCGAGGCCCGCCGCATGCTCGAGCTGACGCAGCGGGCCCGACTCCTCGACGGCTACCTCGAGAACCAGCTGTTCTCACCGGCCGTGGTGCGCGGGCGGAACATCGTGTGGAGCCGGGGCGCGGCCCTGACGGGTCCGCCCTACCTGGCGCGCGCCGCGGAGGAGCACAGCGGACCGCACATGCCGTGGTTCTGGGAGGGCGAGCTGCAGGGCGGCGGCGTGCTCAACGACATGATGTGCCACTCCGTCGAGGTGGCCCGCCACCTGCTGACACAGCCGGGGGCGCCCCGCGACACCCTCACGCCGGTCAAGGTGTCGGCGCACACGTCGTGCCTCAAGTGGCAGCAGCCGCGCTATGCCGATGCGCTGGCAAAGAACAGCGGCGGCAAAACCGATTACCGGAAGCGGCCCTCGGAGGACTTCGCCCGGGCCCTGGTGGAGTTCCGCGCCGCCGACGGCACGCCGCGCATCGTCGAGGCCACCACGTCGTGGTGCTTCGTGGGCGCGGGCCTGCGGCTCAGCATGGAGCTGCTCGGGCCGGAGTATTCTCTTACGGTGAACTCGCTGGATGCCGGCCCGAAGATCTTCTTCAGCCGGGAGGTGAAGGGCGTCGCCGGCGAGGACCTGGTCGAGAAGCAGAACGCCGAAACGGGGCTCATGCCCGTCGTGAGTGACGAGGAGGCGGAGTACGGCTACGTGGCGGAGAACCGTCACATGGTCGAGGCGTTCCTCGCGGGGCGGCGGCCGGACGAGAACTTCAGTGATGGTTTGGCCGTGACGGAGCTGCTCATGGCGGCGTACATGAGCGCCGAACAGGAGCGGACGGTGCCGTTCCCGCCGCCGGGGCTCGAGACGTTCGTGCCGGCGGTGGCGCGAGGGGCGTGGAATCCGGCACGCCGCGGATGAGGCGAAGGTCGGGACGGACGAAGACGGACGAGGTGGACGATGCCACGGATGATGCAGCAGATCCTGGTGCTGGGTGGGGCGGTGACCACAGTCCTGATGGGCGTGCCGGCCTGCGCGGCCCAGGAGGCCCCAGCCGTGAAACCGGGGTTCGAGCAGATCCTCAAGCCCTTTGACGGGCGCTACCAGAAGCACGGCTGGAACCACTACGGACCGGGCTACCTCGACCTCGATCCGGAAACCGGGATCCTCACGTCGCATGGCGGGATGGGGCTGTTCTGGTACGCGGTCAAGGAGTACGGTGACTTCGTCCTGGAGCTGGAGTACAAGTGCGCCGACCGGAATACCAACTCCGGCGTGTTCCTGCGCGTGCCCGGCGTGCCCACCAGCGACGAGTACATCTACCACAGCTTCGAGATCCAGATCGACGATGCGGGCGAGGGCATCCACGCTACGGGCGCGGTCTACGACGCGGAGGCGCCGCGAGCGAGCGCGTCCCGGGCGCCGGGGGAGTGGAACCACTACCGGATCACGTTCCGCGGCAAACGCATCACCGTCGAGTTGAACGGGACCCTGGTGACGGACTGGGAAGCTGAGCCGCGCGGCAAGGTGCGGGACTTCGCGCCGCGCGGGTACATCGGTTTGCAGAACCACGACGACCGGAGCCCGGTGTACTTCCGCAACATCTGGGTGAGAGAGCTCTAGAGCGTTTCCACGCGGTAGCCTCCCACGGAGGGCACCAATGCCCCGTCGCACACTGCTCCCGATCGCGCTGTTGACGCTGACGGCCTGCCCACCGCCGGCGCCCGCCGGCATCACCGGGCCCGACAGGGCGGCCATCCAGGCCGTCGCGGATTCGGCCGTCGCCATCGTGCGCGCCGGCGGTGACTGGGCGGCGCCGTACACAGCACGCTACTACACCGACGACGCGATGCTCCTGCCGCCCTACGGGGGGCCGGTCACGGGGCGCGCCGCGATCACCGAGTGGCTGCGGCAGTTCCCGCCTATCGCGAACTTCGGCGCCCAGCAGCTGGACGTCGAGGGCATGGGCGACGTCGTGTGGGTGCGGGGGTCTTTCTCCATGGATGTGACTCCGCTCGGCGCCACGGCGCCGGTCCACGACGAGGGGAAGTACCTCGAGATCTGGCAGCGCCAGCCGGACGGCGCGTGGAAGGTGGTCCGGGACATGTTCAGCTCGAGTCTGCCCCGGACGGCGGACTCGACCCGGTAGCGGGCACCCGTCGTCGCACACGCAAAAGGGGGCGCCCGGGCGGCGCCCCCTTCGTGATGAGAAAGGCCGGTGCGGCCCCTACCGGGTCTGCGTCAGCTCCTGCACCAGGCGCGTCGCGCGGTACATGTCGCGCAGCGCCTCCAGGATTCCCCGCGCATCCACGGCCACCGTCCTGTTCTTCTCGGGCAGATAGATGTAGTCGCCCGGCAGGCTCTCGACGTTGCCGTCGAACACCAGGCCCACCAGCTCGAGGTTCCGGTTCAACGCCGGCGACCCCGAATTGCCGCCGATGATGTCGGCCGTGGCGACGAAGTTCAGCGGGGTGCCGAGGTCGAAGGCCGCCGGCGGCTTCTGCCACCGGGTCGGCAGCTGCCAGTCGGGCACGCCCGGGAACGACCGGAACCGGTCGTACATCCCGTAGAAGGTGGTGAACACGGGCGCCCGGGTGCCGTTGTAGTCGTACCCCTTGACCACGCCGTCCGCGATGCGGAGCGAGAATGTCGCGTCCGGCGGCTCGCTCGTGCCGTAGACGGCGAAGTGCGCCCGGCCCAGCTCGAGCGCCACGGCGGCCTCCTCCTGCGTCACGGCGCCAAAGCCACTCTGGTACTGGAAGAACCGCGGCAGGAGCTTCGTCGCGAGCACCGCCGCGGGGTCGGCGTCGCTGATCGTGCCGCCCTCCAGTGCCGCGACCGCGCGGGCCGAGTCGGCCAGCGCGGACTGGCTCACGATGGCGCGCGCCCGCTCCGCCGGCGTCGCGCCCTCGAGGATGCCCCGCACGAGCGCCGCCGTGTCACCGTAGGCGCGCTGCAGGTCCGTCAGGCGCGCGGCGAGGAGCCGTTCCTGGAGGCCGGTGGGCTGGTGGCCGACGGCCTTCAATTGGTCCGCGAGGCCGGCCAGCGCCTCGGCCGGAGCGCCCCCGCGGCGGGCGTTCAGGTACTGGGCAGCCCAGATGCCCCGCAGCGTCGTTGCCGACGTCCAGTCCGGCGCGCCGAAGGCGGCCCAGGCGTGCGCGTCCGCGGCGTACGGCTGCTTCCGCGTCTGCAGCTCCGCCATCCGCGCGATGAGGTTGCCGTACCGCGTCTGGAGCGTGGGATCCCTGGCGATGGCCGCCTGGAACGCGGCCTCGGCGTCGGCCCGGCGCGCCATGATGACCGGGTCCTGGAGACCGCGCCACATGCCGCCGTACGCCTTTTCCGAGTTGGACAGGCTGAAGATCTTGTTCAGGATGTCGATCGAGTCCGCTTGGGCCGGGAACGCGTCGCGGTAGTCGCGCATCGCGTTCAGGCGGCTCGTGAGGAACTCGAGCAGCGCCTTGTCGCCGATGTCGCGCCGGTACTCGAGCTGGGCGACGGTCTGGAGCCGGTTCGTCGAGCCGGGATTCCCGATCACGAAGACGGGGTCGCCGTCCTGCACGCCGGCCACGGACAACCGGAAGAACACTTCCGGGCGGTATGGCTTGTCGTCCACGTAGACGCGTAGAAACGACATGTCGAGCGCGTAACGGGGGTATGTGAAGTTGTCCGGGTCGCCGCCGAAGAATCCGAGCTGCAGCTCGGGGACCATGACCAGGCGCACGTCATCGAACCGGCGGAATACGTAGGCAGACGTCTTCGCCCCGTTCCACAGGGACACCGCCTCGACCTCGATCCCGGCGGCTTCGCCGCCGTGCCGCTCGGCGATGGCCGCCGTCAGCGTCTCCGTGGCCGCGTCGCGCGCGTCGTCGGCGACCGTATCGAGCGCCGCCGTGATGTCCTCGATGGCGATCAGTTGGTCCAGGTAGAGATCGGGGATGCGGCGCTCGTCGGCGAGGGTCGCAGCGTAGAACCCGCTGTCCATCGGCGCCTCACCGGGCCGCCCCACCGCCACCGCGCTCTCACGCGCGCAGTGGTGGTTCGTGAGCACGAGCCCGTCCGGCGACACGAACGAGGCGGTGCAGTTGGGCAGGCGGAGCGCGCCGAGCCGGGCGGTGCGAAACCAGGCGGAGTCCGGGGCGAAGCCGTACGCTTCCCGGAAGTAATCGAGCGGCGGGTACTCGAATGTCCACATCTTGCCGTTGTCGAACCGGCCGGCCTTGAGCGCGGTGTCCGGCACGGCGAGCCGGGCGCCCACCGTGTCCACGAGGCGCACGGTATCGACACGGACGACGGGTGCCGGAGCCTGCGCAGAAGGACCGGCTGGTGCGCAGGCGGCCGTCACGGCCGCCGCGGCGAGGGTCGTACAGCGACGCAACCAATGGGAACGCATGTATTGGACTCGTTTGTCTGAGTGATCGGCGCGGGGGACCTGCCACCGGGCAGTTCCGGCGCCATGCGAAACGTCGCCAGACGAGCGGGTTTTCGACAAGCCCGGAGCCCCGCGGCCCGCCGAAACCTTTGACACCTCCGTTCCGTCGGGGAAGATTGCCCCTGCCTGACGCGCCCGAATCCCTGCGACGCCGTGCCTGACACCGCGGGCCCGGCCCACGAACCGGAAGGACCACATGCCTCGCTCCCCGGCTGCGCTAGCCTGCCTCTTGTGCCTTGCCGCTCCCGCGGCCCGTGCCCAGGTGGACGCCCGCATGTTCCGGTACCCCGACGTCTCGGCCACGCACATCGCGTTCGTGTACGCCGGCGACATCTGGGTCGTGCCGAAGACGGGCGGCACCGCCAGCCGGCTCTCCTCCCCGCCGGGCGAGGAGCAGTACCCGCGGTTTTCCCCGGATGGCTCCCGGATTGCCTTCAGCGGCAACTACGACGGGAACGTCGATGTGTACGTGATGCCGGCCATGGGCGGCAGCGTGCAGCGGGTGACCTACAACCCCGCCCTCGACCGCCTGCTCGACTGGAGCCCCGATGGTCGGCGCCTCCTGATGACGTCGCGGCGGGCGAGCGGGATCCCGGTGAGCCACCTGTACCTGGTGGATGTTGGCGGCGGCCTGCCGGAGCGGCTGCCGGCCCCCTACGGAGAGATCGGCGCGCTCTCCGCGGACGGGCGGCGCCTGGCGTACACCACCAAGGATGTCAGCACGCGAACGTGGAAGCGCTATCGGGGCGGACTCGCGCCCGACATCTGGGTGCTCGACCTGCGCACGCGCGACGCGCGCAACGTCACCGACAACGTGACGAACGACGAGTTCCCGATGTGGCATGGCGAGACGCTCTACTTCCTGTCCGCGCGCGGCGAGGAGCAGCGAAGCAACCTCTGGAAGCTCGACCTTGGCGCCGGCACCGCGACGCAGGTGACGCGCTTCTCGGACGTGGACGTGTCGTGGCCGGCCATCGGCCCGCGCGACATCGTGTTCCAGGCCGGCGGACGGCTGTACCTGCTCGATCTGGCCACCGATCAGTACCGCGAAGTGCCGGTGACCGTGGTGACCGATCTCGCCACGCTGCGGCCCCGCACCGAGAACGTGAGCGGACTCCTGCAGTGGGCACACCTCTCGCCGCAGGGCAAGCGGGCGGTGGTACAGGCACGCGGAGACGTGTTCACGCTGCCCGCCGAGCACGGCGCGATTCTGCCGCTCACCCGCTCGTCGGGCGTGGCTGAGCGCTATCCGGCATGGTCGCCGGACGGGAAGCAGGTGGCCTACTGGAGCGACCGCTCGGGCGAGTACGAGCTGACCCTGCGCGCGTCGGACGGCTCGGGCATCGAGCGGACGGTGACCTCGCTCGGCGCAGGGTATCGGTACGCGCCGTCCTGGTCGCCAGACAGCAAGCAGATCGCATTCCTCGATCACGCAGCCGTGATCCAGATCGTGGACGTCGCGAGCGGCCGGATCACGCCGGTGGACACCGGGCGCACGTGGCTGCATCCGCAGCGCGAGGGCTTCGAGGTGAGCTGGTCGGCCGACAGCCGATGGCTGGCCTACGACCGCGACCTGGAGACCGGGAACGGCACGATCCGCCTGTTCGACACGCAGAGCGGTACCCGTCACCAAGTGACCGCGGGCTACTACGGCGACTTCGGACCCACGTTCGACCCGGACGGGAAGTACCTCTACTACCACTCCAACCGGAACCTCGACGTCATCTACTCCGATCTCGACGCGACCTGGGTGTATCCCAACGCCACGACGCTCGTGGCGGTGCCGCTCCGGGCGGACGTGTCCTCGCCGCTGGCGCCGCGGAGTGATGACGAGAAGTTGGACGAGTCCGCGAAGGCAGACACGGCGGGCAAGGCGGGCGAGACGGCGAAGGCGGTCGCGATCGATCTCGAGGGGTTCGAGGCTCGCGGCGTCATCCTGCCGCCCAAGCCGGGCAACTACGGGAAGATCCGCGGCGCAGCCGGCAAACTCGTGTTCCTCCGGTTCCCCCGCGCGGGCTCGGGCGACGAGAACGCGACGCTTGCATACTACGATCTGACCGAGCGGGAGGAGAAGACGATCCTCTCCCCGGTGAGCCAGTACGAGGTCTCGGCCGACGGCAAGAAGGTGCTGGTCGGCAACCGGGGCCAGTGGGCCATCGTGGACCTGAAGGCGGCCCAGAAGATGGACAAGCGCCTGGCCACGGCGAACCTCGAGACCGAGGTGGATCCCCGGGCCGAGTGGCGCCAGGTGTTCAGCGATGTGTGGCGCACCTACCGCGACGTGTTCTACGATCCGGCGATGCACGGCCTCGACTGGAATGCCCAGCGCGAGCACTACGGCCGACTGCTCGACGACGCCGTGACCCGGTGGGACGTGAACTTCGTCATCGGCGAGCTGATCGGCGAGGTGAATGCGTCACACACCTATGTGGGCGGGGGCGATGTCGAGCCTCCGCGGAACCGGCGCGTGGGACTGCTCGGGGTGGACTGGGCGCTCGACCGCGGGGCGTACAAGGTGGCGCGCATCGTCCGCGGCGCCCCGTGGGACCTGGAGGCGCGGTCGCCGCTCGACCAGTCGGGCGTCAACGTCCACGAAGGCGATTACATCCTGGCGGTCAACGGCGTGCCGCTCGATGTCCGGCGGGAGCCCGACGCGGCCTTCGAGGGGCTGGCCGGCGTCACCGTGCGCCTCACGGTCAACGACCGTCCGTCCCTGGACGGCGCCCGCCAGGTGCTCGTGGAGACGCTCACCAGCGAAAGCCGGCTCCGGAACCTCGACTGGATCGAGCAGAACCGGAAGAAGGTCGAAGCGGCAACCGACGGCCGGGTCGGGTACATCTACGTGCCGAATACCGCCGTGTTCGGCCAGACGGAGCTCGTCCGCCAGTTCAACAGCCAGATGCTCAAGGACGGCCTGATCATCGACGAGCGCTGGAATGGCGGCGGGCAGCTGGCCGACCGGTTCATCGAGATGATGAACCGCGAGGTCGTGACGCGGATCTACTTCCGCAATGGCGCCACCCAGACCGTGCCGGGCGTCAATCATCTGGGCGCCAAGGTGATGCTCGTGAACGGCTGGGCGGGGTCGGGCGGCGACGCCTTCCCATGGTTCTTCCAGACGCTGAAGGTGGGACCGGTCATCGGTGAGCGCACGTGGGGCGGGCTCATCGGACCGGCCACGGGGCACCAGACCGTGGACGGCGGCTTCTACACGGCGCCTCAGGGACGCCTGTACGGGCCAGACGGGAAGTGGTTTGCCGAAGGACACGGCATCGATCCCGACCTCGTGGTGACCGACGACCAGGGGGCCATGGCCAAAGGCGGGGATCCGCAACTCGAAGCCGGGATCGCCGAAGTCACGCGCCTCATGCGGGAGCATCCGGTCCGCCTGCCGGACCGACCGGCGTTCGAGCGGCGTTAGCCGTTTGGCCATAAGCTGTTAGCGGGATCCGCGGTCGGGGGTGGGAGTCGGGGCTCTCACCCCCGACTGGCGTGCCGGCGTCCGGTCATCATCTTTACGCCCATGTGGAACGGGCTGCGCATCGCCGCCGGCATGCTCCTGCTGGTGCTCTACGGGTGGCTGCTCACCCGACCTCGGCCGATCCTCAAGGGCGCGCCTACGCGGTGGCAACGCCTTGTGTTCTCGGGTGCGGTCACCGCAGCGGTGGCGATCGCGCTGCCGCTCTTTGCCCTCACGCTCATCTTTGGCACCGGACTCTGGACTGCCCTGATCGCCGGGTGGATCTGGGTGGTGGGGGGCGGCGTGCTGGGTCTCTGCGCGGCGTTCGTGTGGGAGCTCGCGTCGTCGCGAGTGCCGGATCGGCTGCGCGAGCCGCTGGGGCGGGCGATCTTCTGGACTTTTTTCGTCCTGGGCGGTCTCGGGCTCGTGCTCGTGGCCCTGCGGTTCTGGATTGGAGCGGGATGAGGCGCGATGGCCGGGCGGCGGGATAGGCGGGATGCAGCGGCCTTCCTCGATCTAGCCGCCCAACCGCCCGACCGCCTAACCGCCTGACCGCCTACCTCGGCGGTCCCGCGTTGACCCGCACCTCACGCACGGTGGATTCGAAGCTCAATCTGCCGTTCGCTCACCGCCGCGCTCCGACCGGACAGGTTCCGTCTTCGAGTGGCATCGCCGGATACCGCACGCCAAGCTGTTCCAGATACGATCCGAACCGCGACGGATCGAAGTAGAACGGGCGCATGGCCTCCCGGTATGTGCCCATGATGCGCGTGTTCAGGTGGGTGGCGGGCGTGTCGCCATCCCGGATGAACGGGCGGTACGTCCGGTCCTTCGTCTGCACGTTCCGGAAGTAGCTCCAGGCCGAATCCACGAGCGCGGGCGTCAGCACCAGGTCCAGCATCGTCTGCGCGACCACCTTGGCCCCTGCCGTCACGCCCTTGTGGGCGATCGGGGTTGCCATCGCGATGGTGCTCTGCCAGCTGTGCCCGGGCAGGTTCGGGATGTTCGAGGGGAAGCGCAGCGTGACGGTGGGCAGCGTCCACGTCACGTCGCCGATGTCGTCCGACCCGCCGCCGCGCCGGGCCTGGGGGTCCATGGATGGCTCGAGCGTGTCGAGCTGCACCGCCAGACCGCTGTCGCGTGCCCCGGCCAGCCGCTGGACGGCCCGCGCCAGCGTCTGGTCCGCCTCGGTCCACTGGGGAAGGCCCACCGCCCGGATGTTGGCGTACATCGCCTCGGCCACCGGACGACTGAAGTGCTGCGGCCAGGCCGAGCCGAGCACGCGGGAGGATGCCAGCTCGACCCCCGCCATGCGGGCCGCCGCATGCGCAATCGTGTCGCCAATGGCCCAGAGGTCGCGGATGCCGGGCTCGTCCAGGTCGCGGAAGTAGTACCAGACGCTGGCGTGCGGCGGCACGACGTTGGGCTGATCGCCGCCGTCGGTGATCACGTAGTGGGACCGGTGGGCGAGCGGCAGATGCTCCCGCCGGAAGTTCCAGCCGATGTTCATCAACTCCACCGCGTCGAGAGCGCTGCGGCCCCGCCAGGGAGCCCCGGCCGCGTGCGCGGCCTGGCCGGCGAACGCATACTCCACGCTGACGAGCCCGGTTCCATCCCGCAGCCCCCAGCTCACGCCGAGGTTGTTGCCGACGTGCGTGAAGATGGCAACGTCGGAGCCGGTGAAGAGCCCGGCCCGCACGAAGTACGCCTTCGTGCCCACCAGCTCCTCGGCCACGCCGGGCCAGACGCGGATGGTCCCTGGAATCGCCTCGCGCTGGAGGATGGCACGGACCGCGAGCGCGGCCGTGATCTGCACCGCGAGACCCGAGTTGTGCCCCTCACCGTGACCGGGCGCGTCCTCGATCATCGGCGCCCGGCACGCCACGCCCGGGTACTGGGAAGCGGCTGGAATCCCGTCGATGTCACTCCCGAGGGAGATCACGGGCCGCCCTGAACCCCAGGTGGCGACCCACGCGGTCGGGATCCCGGCGATCCGCTCCTCCACAGTGAAGCCGCTGTCGCGCAGCAACCCCACCAGGAACTTCGACGACTCGAACTCCTGGAATCCCAGCTCACCGTAGCTGAAGAGCTGATCTACGAGGTCGGCCGAGAAGTCCGCCCGCGCGTCAATCTCACGCGCCACCTCGGCCTTGAGCGGGACCAGACGCCGATCCCTTCGCTGTGCCTCCGCGGGCTGCACCGCGAGCCCCGCGGTCACAGCGGTGAACACCACCAAGGCCGACGTCAACGATGCAGGTCGCATCTCCCCTCCGTCCTGTGTCATCCCGCCTATCCCGCCCGTCCCACCTATCCCGCCGCTATCCCGCCCGCTTCGCCCATGCGTCCAGCATCGCCTGCTCCTGCTCCGGCGTGAGCACGTAGCGCGGCTGATCGCGCAGGGCCTGAGGGACGGCATCGGATGCGCGCCACACGACCGTGTCACGGGCGGTGTCGGCGAGCGGCCGGAACGTGAGCCCGGCGGCGAGCGCCTTGCGGTTGTCTATCCGCATGTGACCGAGGGCGTCCCCCTCGGGCAGGACCCAGGGAATGGCGTACTCGAGCCCGGAGGTCGAGCCGTCCTGCCGCGTCCGGAGCGGGTAGGCCTTCAGCCACTCGTAGTCCTCGATCCAGGTCCAGCTGAGCGGCACCGACGTCGTGGCGCCGAGCCCGTACACGAACTCAGCCATGGTCTGGTGCCGCCCCGGGCCGACGGCGTTGAACGTGCCGCCCACGCCGCCTTCGACGAGCCGCACGATCCAGGCGATGAGGTCTCGCACGTCGATGTACTGGACCGGATCGCTCTTGAGCCCCGGCACCATGATCTCGCCGCCGCGCGCGACGCGGACCGGCCAGTAGGTCCATCGGTCCGTCGTGTCGCCCGGGCCCACGATGTAGCCCGGCCGCACGATCGTGGCGCCGTCGCCAAAGCCAGCGCGCACCTCGCTCTCGCTCAGCCCCTTCATCACGCCGTAGCTCGGTTGCTCCTGGGGCGGGTCGTCCGCCAGGAGGATGGGGCCATCCTCCGCGATGTCGGTGGTGCGGTACGGGTAGAAGACGCCTGTGGAGGAGATGTACACGTAGCGGCTGGTGGATCCCGCGAGCAGGCGAACCGCGTCGCGCGTCCAGGGATGCCGGTAGCCCGAGGTCTCGATCACGGCGTCCCAGGTCTTCCCCTGGAGTGCCGCGTAACCGTCGGCCGCCTCCCGGTCGCCGATCAGGTGCTCGACGTGGGCGAAATCCTCCTCGTACAACCCCGGTTCCCGCCGGCCCCGTGTGAAGATCGAGACCGCGTGGCCGCGGGAGATGGCCTCGTGCACGAAGTGCGGGCCGAGGAAGCCCGTGCCCCCGAGTATGAGCACGCGCAGACCGCTGCGGCGCGGCGCCGCGAACAGGCGCGTGGGCGAGGCTGCGATGGCTCCGCCCAGGGAAAGCGCGGCGGAGGCGTTGGCCACGTCGGAGAGGAAGCGGCGGCGCGAGACCATGGAGACCCTTGGGTTACGGTTCGGGGAGAAGCTGTGCCGTGCACGTCCGCGTGGCAAGCGGCCAGCGCGACTGAGCTGAGTCAGGGCGCAGGGGCGCGTTGCCCCCATCCGGCCGACAGCCACGCGAGGGCCGTGACGATCGCGGCCGACGACAGGCACCACAGGCACGTTGCTCCGATGACGAACGGCTCCAGGAACGTGAGATAGACGGAGAAGGCCGTTCCGGTCACGGTGACCGCGAGGAGCAGGCGGCGAGCCACCCCGGTCGAGGGCCGTCCCTCGATGCCGAACACCCACAGCACCAGCATGAGTCCGTATCCGACGAGACCGAGAACGCCGATCGGGACGATGCCAAACAGCGTGGCGTACGGGCTCTGTTGCACCGTATTGCAGTCGCCCACGGGACCGCAGACGGCCGTGGCGCCGGTTGTTTCGACGTACGCGAGATAGGCGGAAACGAGTGCGCCGGCGACGATGAGCAGGGGCATCCAGAAGCCCGGGTCCCGCGGCCCCGTTCGCCGAGGGACCCCGGCCAGCACCGCCCCGAGCACGCCGAGCATCAGAACCAGCACCACCACCGCAAGGCCGTTCCCGACAGGGTCGCTCGCGAATCGCTCCCCCAGGCCCGCCGGCCTGGCCGCGCCGACGTCCTCGAGCCGTGGCGGAGCCCCAGGCTGGGCGGGCAGGCTGGTGTCGGGAGCCACGGACTTACTCTCAACAGCCCTTCCCACCTCTCCCACCCCTCCGTCTTCTGCGGTATCTGCCTGCCCTGCCGCACTCAAGGCTCTCCTGATGATATTCGCCGCGAG
>DAINBS010000007.1:0-7227 GCA_036732805.1 Gemmatimonadales bacterium
GGGTCCGCGGGATTGACGAGCTGTCCTAGCACCGCGAACCCATCGGGTTTCCCCTCTGCCCCCTCTGCCCCCTCTGCCCCCTCTGCCCCCTCTGCCCTCTCTGGCCCCTCTGCCCTCTCTGGCCCCACTGCCGCGCCCCTTCTCAGGGTCCCCAGAGCTTGGATGGCCTCGTCGCCGTCCCCCACGGCAATCCGCGGATAGGCGTACGCTCCGTTCCACTCCTCGGTCCCCATCGTGGCGCGGGCGGCGAACGCGGGATCGGTCCCGATGGCCACCGCGATGGGTGACGAGTCGTCTCCGCCATCGAGGGTGTGCAGCCACGCGTCGATGAGCGGGGCAGCCTGGGCGCGGCCGCCCGCGAGGTCGAGCGCCGCCGGGTCGACGATGTCGTCCCTGTGCACGAGCACCTCGACCCCGGCCCCCCGGAGCGCGCGGATCAGGTGGGGTGCCTCGGATCCGTCGACCAGGGCGAGCCGTCCGAGCGGGACGCCCGTGACACGGCCCACGGCGGCGGCCGGCATCGTGAGCCGCACGAGGTCGAGGTGATCGGCATCGGGCGGGAGCGGCCGCCATGGATTCACGCGAACGCCAGCGGGCACGAGGCGGGCGGCCTCGACCCCCCGCAGGAGCGGCGGCCAGCGCGTGACGGTGTCGCGCACGACCTCCGGCGCCGCGAGGGTGACCCAGAAGATGCGCCAGCGCGGCGTGGGCGTGAGCTGGTGGACCGTGCGCAGCGGACTGCGGCGACCGGGGGTCTCCAGGTCGCTGCGCACGCGCGCGGGCGCGGTGAGGGGCAGCCACAGCTCGCCGGTCAGGAGATCGCCACGGCGGATCATGCCCGCGGTGCCGAGCTGCCGCCCGGTTCGCAGATCGTGCACGCGGAGCCGGCCCGCAGGCGCGTCCACGCCTGCGGCCTCAAAGCGCACGAGCGTGGTGGCCCCGTCGGGATGGCCATGGAAAAGGGTGGGCGTGGCCGTGACCTGCACCGCGGGCTGCGCTCCCGCCCCATGCGGCCCGAGTGCGACGATCCCGCTGCCAACAGAAACGACAAACCCGCGCCGATCCATCATGCGCTTGCCCCGGGGTGTGGCTGGACGGAGATTGCCACCATGATCGGTTTGCCGCCGTTGCGCTCGAGGCACGTGCTGACTCGGGGCCTCCCCGCGGCCGTCGTGGTGCTCGCCATGGCGTGCGGGGAGCGCGACGCCCCGCCGCCGCCGTTCGACACCGTGCCGGCCGTCCAGCCCGTGGCGCCGGAGTCCACCGTCGCGGCGGCGGACACGCTGGTGGGAGACTCCCTCATGGCGCGGGACACGATGCCCCAGCAGTAGGCGGCCGCCCCCGCCCGCGGCTCGCCATCCGCAAGTTCATGTCTGAAGTCTGGGGCCGTGACGGAGTCGCGGGACTCACGCTGCCAGGGCGAAGGGAAGCGCCACCGCCGTCGCGGGCTGGCCGCCGGCAAGGACTGGGCGCTCGAGGTCCACCTCCCGGCGCACGATCCCCAGCCCCAACCAGCGCTCGAGCGTCGGCACCCACAGCAGGCTGGTCACACGCCCGCGCGGCTTGTCGTCCTGGGAAACGGAAGGATCGACCGGATCGGGCGGCTCCTCCCACACGAGCCCGCACAGACGGCGATTCGCGTGCCCGCGGAAGTGCAGCCGTGCCACCGTCTCCTGGCCGACGTAGCAGCCCTTCGTGTACGACACTCCGCCCAGCTCGTCAAACCGCACCTCCTGCGGCAGCGTGCGGTCGTCAATCTCGGCGCCGAGTCCCGGCCACCCCGCGAGCGCGCGCGCGAGATGGAGGGCGGTGGGAGAACCCACGCGCGCGCCGGCGTCGGCGAGACGCCGGCGGAACGCTTCGGCATTGGGCCGGGGCGTGAGGACCTCGAGCGCGAACGGGCCACCGGGCGGAGGCTGCGCGACCACGGTCAGCATCCCCCCGCTCACGGCACTTGCCACGCGCCCCTCGCCCGGAACCGCCAGGCCGGCGCGCTGCGCGACTTCGGGCGCGGCCGGCCCCGCCAGCCGCAGCACCACATGCTCGTCCGACAGGTCGGACACCCGGGCAAGGCGGGGTGGCAGCGAGCGGCGCAGTACGTCGAGCATTGGCGTCGCGCCGGCCCGCGGCACGCGCAGGGTCACGCCCCCCGGCCCGCGCGCTGCCCAGAGATCGGTGATCAGCATGCCCTTGGGCGTCAGCAGCCCACCGTACACGAAGCTCCCGTCGCCCGGCTTCTCGAGGTCGCACGTCAGCAGACCCTGGAGGCAGGCGACCGCGCCCGGCCCGCTCACGTCGAGCACGGCCACGTCCGCCTCGGCCACGAGCGCGTGATCGAGGATGGCGTCGGCGTCCTCGGGCGTGATGACGTCCGGTCCGATGACCAGCGGTTGAGGGAGTCCGTCAGGCATGTGACGGGGAATCTAGGCGGTCGTGCCGGTAGTAGCCCGCGCGCGCGTACGAGGCGTCCAGGATCTCGACCGGATGGGCGACCGCCGCGGGGGCTCCCGAGGCCGCGAGGCCGGCTGCTATCTGCATGGCGCAGCCGGGGTTGCCGGTCACGACGAGGTCGGGTGCCTCCGCTGCGAGGGCCTCCAGCTTGCGTCGGAGGACGGCGTGGGAAAGCGATGGCTGCAGCAGGGAGTAGATGCCCGCACTGCCGCAACAGACCTCGGCCTCCGCGTGCGGCACCACCTCGATTCCGGGAACGGCGGCGAGCACCGCGAGCGGCGCGGCGTCCACGCGTTGGGCGTGGAGAAGATGACAGGGCGCGTCGTACGCCACGCGCAGGCACAGCGGGGCGCCCGCCTGCGGCCCCGACTCAGCGAGCAGCTCGGTGACGTCCCGGACTCTGCTGGCCAGCGCCCGCGCCTCGTCGGCCAGCGGGTCGTCGGCGAGGAGGGTGCCATAGTCCCGGAGGATGGCCCCGCAGCCCGCGGCCGTGGCGGCGACCAGCGCATCGGGGGATTCGGCGAAGGCCCGGACGTTGGCACGCGCGAGCGCCCGCGCCCCTTCGAGGTCACCGGCGTGGGCGTGCAGGGCACCACAGCAGCCCTGCTCCGGAGCCTCCACCAGGGCGTACCCGTTGGCCGAAAGCGTCCGTGCCGCGGCGGCGTTCACGTGCGAGAACAGCTCGTGCTGGACGCAGCCGGCGAAAACGATGACGCGACGAGAGATAGAGGAATGGGGGGATGGAGGGATTGAGACGTCGAAGTCGCGGTCCGCCCTCACACTATCCTTCCATCCCTCTATCACTCCCTCCCTCCATCCCTCCATCCCCGGTCTCATCCCCGCCAGCATACCCATCGCAACCCGCGGTCGGCTCCAGCCGGCAAACGCGTGGGCCAATGGGCGCAGCCACCGGGCAACGCCGAACACGATGCCCCGCAGCCAGGGCGTCGCGACGACGACGAGGAGCAGGCGCGCCGGCGCCGCCAGGGGGCGACGCGTCGTGATCCGCTCGCGCGCCGCCTCGAGCGCGCCTCCGTAGGCAACGCCCGACGGGCACACGGGCTCGCAGGCCCGGCAGCCCAGGCAGCGGTCCAGATGGTGCTGGAGGCTGCGGTCGTCGGCACCGAGCGCGCCGTCCGCCATGCGGCGCATGAGCACGATGCGTCCGCGGGGACTGTCCGCCTCGTCGCCCGTGACCAGATAGGTGGGGCAGCTCTGCAGACAGAAGCCACAGTGGACGCAGGTGGCCAGGCCGGCGAATCCGTTCACGGGGAGGGGTCGATCGAGGTGGCGAGGATGCCCGCGGGGTCGAACGCGGACCGGAGACCCTGGACGAGGCGGGACACGCCTTCCCGGTAGGCGCCGAAGTGTCCCACCGCGCGGCAAATGTCGGCGGGCGCGCGTTCGACCGTGAGAGGCCACTCGTGCTGGGCGGCGGCGCGGCGGATGCTCCGGAGCGCTTCGGCCGACGCGGCGCCGGACCAGCGCACCGTGCCGGCGGGAACGCTCACGCCAATCCAGTCCGCCACCCGCTCGTCGAGGTGGAGCGCCACGAGGTCCAGGGCGGTCTCCAGTTCCGACGGCTCGGCGCCGACCCGAATCGTGACCGGCCGCCGGACTACGGCGGAGAGCGTGTCGTGCCAGAACGCGCCGGCCCCGGCGCCGCGGCTTGGCGTGCAGGGCGGGTCGATCGCGGCGCGGACGGCCGCGTCGTCCGCGGCGACCTCCGACTCCGTGCCCACGAGCCGCACGGCGAGCGTCCAGGCGTCCGCTCCCGACGCCGTGGGCGACAGCAGCTCGAGCGCGGCCGGGGTCAGTCCCGCCTCCAAAACGGCGCGCGCCGAGTCGAGCAGGGCGTCGCGGGTACCGCTGCACCGCAGGAGCATGTCCGCTCGCGGGACGGTCCGCAGCCGGAGGTGGACGCTCGTCAGTACGCCAAACGCTCCGAACATCCCCAGGGCGAGCTTGGACACGTCGTAGCCGGCCACGTTCTTGACGACGCGCCCTCCCACCCGGACGATGCGGCCGTCGCCAGTGACCAGCGTGAGCCCGAGCACGTGATCGCGCGGGGCGCCGAAGCCCGAGCGCAGCGGGCCGGCCGTTCCCGTCGAGAGGACCGACCCGAGCGTGCGATCCCCGCCGGGGGCATCCTGGGCGAGCCACGCGCCGTGATCGGCGAGGCGATCGCGCAGCCCGGTCCACCGCACGCCGGCCTGGGCCGTGGCCACCAGGTCTCCGGCGTCCACCGGCCCCACCTGCTGGAGCCGCGTGGTCCCCAGGCGCAGGTCGGCGTCCGTGGGGGTCGCGCACCAGGACCCGGTGCCCTCGATCGCGACCCGCCATCCCTCCGCCGACGCGGTTCGGAGCAGCAGGGCGCACGCGGCCTCGTCGGCCGGTTCGACCAACGGGATGCCGCCCTCGGCCTCCGGGACCGCGGCGGCGCCCAGCAGCTGGCGCAGCCGGTCGGTGATGGCGCGCGCGCTCACGACAGCACCTCCGGCGCGGTCTCTGCGCCCCCTTGCCCCATCCATCGGTCCGCCGGCCCGCCGGCCCGCCGGCCCGCCGGTCCGTGCCACTCCCGGCAGGCCCGCATCGGGATCACCTTGCCCGGATTCGCCCGCTCCTCGGGATCGAACGCTCGGCGCACGTCGCGCATGGCCCCCAGCGTCGTCGCATCGAACAGTTCCGGCATGTAGGGCAACTTGTCCGCGCCGACGCCGTGCTCGCCGGTGATGGTGCCGCCCGCGGCAATGCAGACCCGCATGATCTCGGCCGCGGCGCGCGCGACCCGGGCGCGCTCGCCCGGGTTGCGCGCGTCGAACGTGATGTTGGGGTGGAGGTTCCCGTCGCCCGCGTGGAACACGTTGGCGACGGTTACCGAATGGCGGGCGGCGATCACGCCGATCGCGTCGAGCACGTCGGGCAGGGAAGTACGAGGCACCACGGCGTCCTGCACCATGAGGTTGGGGCTCAGGCGCCCGAGGGCTCCGAACGTCTTCTTGCGCCCCTGCCAGAGCCGCTCCCGGTCGCGCGGCTCGCGGGCGGTGCGGATGGACCGGGCGCCCGCCTCGCGCAGCAGGCCCTCCGCCGCTTCGGCGAGATCGGCAACGGCCCGGTCGTCACGTCCGTCGAGTTCGACGAGCAGCACGGCTGCGGCATCGGTGGGGTACCCCGCCCGATAGATCGAGGCCTCGACCACCCGCACGCAGTTCTGGTCCATCATTTCCATGGCCGCGGGGACGATGCCGGCCGCGATGATGGTGGACACCGCCTGCCCGGCCGTGCGCAGCGACGCGAAGTCGGCGAGCAAGGTCCGGACGGCGGTGGGCATGGGCGTGAGCCGCGCCGTGATACGGGTGGCGATGCCGAACGTGCCCTCGCTTCCCACGAAGAGGCCCACGAGGTCGGGCCCCCAGGGATCGCCGTTCGGCGACCCGAGCTCGACCACCTCGCCCGACGGGAGGACGACCTCGAGCGCCAGGATGTGCTGGGTCGTGACGCCGTACTTGAGGCAGTGGGGCCCGCCGGCGTTCTCGGCCACGTTGCCGCCGATGGTGCACGCCGTCTGACTCGACGGGTCGGGGGCATAGTGCAGGCCCCACGGGGCGGCCGCCTGGGAGAGCCGCGTGTTCACGACGCCGGGCTCCACCACCGCCCGGCGGTTGTCGGGCTCGAGGGAGAGGATGCGCTGCAGCCGGCTGAGTCCGAGGATCACCGCGTCCGGGCTCCCGACCGCGCCGCCCGAGAGGCCGGTGCCCGCGCCCCGCGCCACGAACGGCACCCCGTGATGCGCGAGCACGCGGAGCACCTGGATGACCTCGTCCCGGCTTCCCGGCAGCACCACCGCTCCGGGCAGGGCGTGCTGCGCAGGAAGCCCGTCGGCGGCGTACGCCTCACGAGTGGCGGGATCGGTCCGGGTCCAGCGGGGCCCCACGATGCGCCTGACGGCGTCGAGGGCCATGGCGTGGACCGTCATTCGCCCGTCAGGACGTCGCGGTGTTGACCACCCTTCCCGTTGCCGCGCGCGCGGCGGTGCACCGCCACCCGCTGCCCGAGCTCCTCGTTCAGCGGCCGGAACACGCGCAGCAGCCGCAGCAGGCGTTCCTGGGTGGAGCGGAGCATCAGCAGTTCCTGTTTGACCTCCCCCTCGAGGTCGAGCGCCGCGGCGATCTGGAAGGACACCGCCTGCGCCGAGGATTCGAGGGGCACCGATTCCTGGGGTCGGTCGCTGAGCGTCTGCATCCCGGCGACGAACTTCGCGAACTGGGCCCTGGCCTGCGCGGCCAGCTCGTCCAGCTGGGGCGTGTTCAGGTCCTCGTCATCGAACGTCTCGACGAGCGCCATGCGATAGGGGAGTTCCGTGTCGACGTAGGACTGCAGGACGTAACGATCTCCCCCGACCGTCAGGATGTTGGACCGGCCGTCCGGCAGGAGGCGCGACTCGCGCACCATGGCGAGGCAGCCCACGGCTCCCGGCTCCGGCGCGGGGTCCTGGTCCTCGGCGGACGTGACGAACGAGAGGCCGAACGGGGCATCGGCCTCGAGGCAATCCGCGAGCATCTGGCGGTAGCGCGGCTCGAAGATGTGCAGCAGCTGCGGCGTGCCAGGAAACAGCACGATGCCGAGCGGGAAGAGCGGGACTTCCAGCGTGGCCATGACTCAATATACAAACGGACAAAAAAGAGACGGACAAGAAGAGATGGACAAGAAGAGATGGGCAAGAAGAGACGGACAAGAAGAAACGGACCAAAGAAGGACGGACGGGGTTGGTCCGTC
>DAINBS010000007.1:7327-24797 GCA_036732805.1 Gemmatimonadales bacterium
GAAGAGACGGACAAGAAGAAACGGACCAAAGAAGGACGGACGGGGTTGGTCCGTCCCCGCCCGTCTCTGTTTGTCCGTCTCTGTTCAGTCCGTCCCCGTCTAGGCTGCCCGCCAGAACCCCATCAGCGCCTTGCCGTCCGGGCTCTGGCGCAGCTTCTCGAAGGCGCGTTCGCGGATCTGACGCACGCGCTCCCGGGTGACGCCCAGGATCTCGCCGATCCGCTCCAGCGTCATGCTCTCGGAGCCTTCCTCGAGCCCGTAGTAGAGGTACAGGATGCGGCGCTCGCGCGGAGTGAGGTACTTCCGGAAGATCCGGTCGATGAATTCCCGTTGAAGCGTCGCGTCGGTGGTGTCTTCGATCGGGGCGCCATCGTCGGCGGTGAACCGCTCGCCGACCGTGGCGGCGTCGCGTTCGGTCCGGTCGATGGGCGCATCGAGCGAGATCTCGCCGGCCGTCATCCGGCGTGCCGCGCGCACGTTCTCCGGCGTGTCGTCGAGTGCCCGCGCGATCTCGTCGTCCGTGGGCTCGCGGCCGAGCTCCTGGGACAGGTAGGTCTCGGTGCGGGCCATCCGGATGAAGTGGCTGTTCTGGTTGAGCGGGATCCGGACGCTGCGGGTCTGTTCCGCCAGGGCCTTCAGGACGGCCTGGCGGACCCACCAGACGGCGTAGGAGATGAACTTCACTCCCTGCTCAGGGTCGAACTTCCGGACCGCCTTCAGCAGGCCTTCGTTCCCGATGGCCACCAGCTCCGACAGGTCGAGGCCGTGGCCCTGGTACTTCTTCACGTAGGAGATGACGAAGCGGAGATTGGCCGTCACCAGTCGCTCGGCGCACCGGTGATCGCCGCCTTGGGCTCGCCGCGCGAGGGCCCGCTCCTCTTCGGGGTCTTTGATGAGCGGGATCTTCTGGATGTCCTGCAGGTACTGGTCGAAGGCGTTGGACGACGTAACGCGGAAGAACGCCTTGCTCTTGCTCGCCCGCACCTGCTGAGCCATACCCGCCCCTCGAATGAGTGAAACTGTATGGAGCATGGCGGCCCAAAGTGACCGCCAATTTGACCGGATACGAGCGGCGCGAATATAGGGAACGCTGATCGGAGCGTCAAGAAAAACTAGTTTTCCACATCACAAATCGTTCATTGGCAACTGCTTCTGAAGTTCTTGCACGATGGCCCAAATCGGCGGAAGCGCGGACGACCGTGCCTGATCGTAACGCATTGTGAATTAGTGACTTGCGGATTGTTGAAATGTTGGCGAAATCGGGAACTGGTTCCAGCGAAACGAGTTCCGCGTTAGCCGTTCAACGCGGAGAGGACGGCCTCGCGAGGGGCTGGAAACGTCCATTCGCCGGTGTCCGATCGGGCGGCCTGGCCGATCTCTCTCAGGAATGCAAACTTGACAGTTCCGTCGCGGACCTTCTTGTCGTGCTGCATCGCGGTCAGCAGCTGGTCGCGCGCCGCCGTTCCGACCGAGGTGGGCAGGTCAAAGGCCCGAAGCGCTTCCACCAGCGTCTGCTGGGTGCCGGGTGTCGTGATCCCCACGGCGGTGCCGAGGGCGGCTTCGACCGCCATCCCGGTCGCCACGGCTTCGCCGTGCGGTACCCCATATCCTGAGACCGCCTCGAGGGCGTGGCCCACCGTGTGGCCGAAGTTGAGAATCGCCCGGCGCCCCGACTCCACCGCGTCCTCCTCCACGACGCCGGCCTTGATGGCGACGCTCGTTGCCAGGATCTCGCTCAGGGCGTCCGCATCGCGCGCCAGCAGGCGGTCGCGCGCGTCCACCAGCTGCTCGAAATGCGCGCGATCGGCCACGGCTCCGTGTTTCAGGCCCTCGGCAAACCCCGCGCGCAGGTGCTCGGCGGGGAGCGTGCGCAACAGGCTGACGTCGGCGACCACCGCGCGAGGGTGGTGGAATGTGCCGACCAGGTTCTTCCCGTGCGGTGTGTCCACCCCCGTCTTCCCCCCGATCGAGCTGTCCAGCATGGCGAGCACGGTGGTGGGGACCTGCACGAACGGAATCCCGCGCCGGTAGGTGGCGGCCACGAAGCCCGCCAGGTCGCCCGTCACCCCGCCTCCCAGGGCCACCACGGCACCGTCGCGCCCGACTCCCAGTCTGGCCATGGCGTCGCTGATCGTCTGCCACTGCTCGCGGGTCTTGCTCCGCTCGCCGGCTGGAAACGAGAGGAGGTCACAGGGCGCGACCGTGGCCGCCAGGGCCCGGACCTGCTCGCCGTACAGCCCCGCCACCGTCACGTCGGCCACCACGACGTAGCGCGCCGCCGGACACGTTCCGGCGAGCACGTCCGGCAGCCCGGCCAGCGCACCGTCTGCCACGGTGATCTGGTAGGTCTCGGTCCCGAGCCGGACGGTGATGGTGGGCATGTGCCGCCTTAGAGCGTCACATCCCCGGTGATGACCCGGACGGCCGTGCCGCCGACGTACACCCCGGTGATGGCGCCGCGATCGCCCACCGTCACCCGGACCTCGATGCGGCTGGGGCGCCCGATCTCCACGCCCTGCTCCAACACGAATCGCGCTACGCCGTCCGGCGCGGCCGCACCGCGCCGCCGTACCAGATACGCCCCCAGCGCGCCGGCGGCGCTGCCCGTGGCGGGGTCCTCGGGCACGCCCAGTCCGGGCGCGAACATCCGGCAGTGGGCCGTGATCCCCGCCGCCTCGCCGGGGGCGTAGAGCATCGCGCAGTCGGATCCCAGGCCGCGCAACAGCGCCGCGAGCTCGCTGCCCATCCCCGCGCTGGGGAGTGCCGCGAGTGCGGCGCGGCTCTTCACGGGCACCATGAGCTGCGGCAGTGCCGTGGACACGACCTCCGGCGGCGGACCATCGGCGATGAGGTCCGGACCGCCGCCCAGGGCTCGCGCCAGCGCAGGCCCGTTGGTGACGATGGCGCCGAACTCCGGCAGGGCCTGGGTCATCTCGACGCGGACGGGGAGCCCGCTCCGGAGCGTGACATCCACCGGCAGCACGCCGCGCCCGGTCTCCTGGGTGACGCGGGTCGTGCCATCCGGCGCGAGGCCTTCGAGCAAGCCAAGCTCGGCCAGGGCCCACCAGGTCCCGATGGTCGGATGGCCGGCCAGCGGGATCTCGGCCTCCGGGGTGAAGAAGCGGACCCAGCGTGTCGCCACGCTCGAAGGGAACACGAACGTCGTCTCCGACAGGTTCATCTCGCGGGCGACCGCCTGCATCGTGTCGGGCTCGAGCCCCCGCCCGTCCGGGAACACCGCGAGGGCGTTTCCGGCCAACGGCGTCGTCGTGAAGACGTCGAGCTGATGGAATCGGTATGTCGGCATCACCAGGTCCGGTCGGGGGCTCCGGCGCGGTGGTTGGCGAGCCGGGCCAGCGTGAAGAGCAGGTCGGACAGCCGGTTGAGATAGGCGAGGATGATGGGCGGCACGGGTGCGGTCGTGTGGAGCGCCACGACGCTGCGTTCCGCGCGCCGGCACACGGTGCGCGCCACGTGCAGGGCCGTGGCCTTCGGTGTGCCGCTTGGAAGAATGAACGCGCCAAGCGCCGGCAGCTCCGTGTCGGCGCGGTCGATGGCCTGCTCCATCATCCCGATGCGCCGCTCGTCGATGCGGGCCTTGGCGAGGGCGCGCTCCACCTTCTCCGGTTCCCGCGCCGCGAGCTGACCGCCGATCGCGAACAGGTCGCGCTGCACCTGCTCGAGCAGGTCGTGCTCGAACTCCGCGGGTGACGTCGCCATGGCCGCGCCGAGGGCCGAGTTCAGCTCGTCCACGTCGCCATAGGCCATCACCCGGATGTCGTGCTTGGATACGCGCCCGCCGCCGAACAGCGCCGTCTCGCCGCCGTCGCCCGTCTTCGTATAGATCCTCATGGGACGACAAACCTACGGGGTGGGACCGGAGAAGGGGAGAACGGCAGGACGTGAGTACGAGAGGACGCGAGGGAGATCGCGGCCTTCCATCCCGCTGTCCGCCCGCCGATTTTGCGCACAGCCGCACGCAGGTTCTCTACCCCCGGAGTTGCGTCATGCCGGCCGTTGCCTCGCTCCGCGTCGCCATCGTCGGGTCCGGACCCGCCGCGTTCTTCACGGCCGAGCCCCTGCTTGGCCGGACCGACTACGCGGTCACGGTGGACATGTTCGAGCGCCTGCCGGCGCCCTTCGGACTGGTCCGGTTCGGTGTCGCGCCGGACCATCAGAAGATCAAGAGCGTCACCCGCTCGTTCGACAAGGTCGCCCGGCGTCCCGGCTTCCGGTTCTTCGGGAACGTGGACGTCGGCACGCACGTGACGCTGGACGAACTCCGGCGGCACTATCACGTCGTCTGCTTTGCGACGGGTGCGCAGACCGACCGGCGGCTCGGCATTCCCGGCGAGGACCTCGCGCGGTCGCATCCGGCGACGGAATTCGTGGCGTGGTACAACGGACACCCCGACTTCCGCGACATCGTGTTCGACCTGTCGGTGAAGCGGGTCGCGGTGATCGGCGTGGGCAACGTGGCGGTGGACGTGGCCCGCATCCTGAGCCGGACGCCCGCCGAGCTGGCGTGCACCGACATCGCCGACTACGCCGAAGCGGCCCTCGCCGCGAGCGGCATCCGCGAGGTCTACCTCCTTGGACGGCGGGGACCGGTGCAGGCGGCGTTCACCACGCCGGAGGTACGGGAGCTCGGGGAGCTCGCGGGTGCCGACGTCGTCGTGCCGGCGGAGGACGTCGCCCTCGACCCGCTGAGCCGGGCGGCGCTCGCGGCCGCCGACGATCGCGCGCTCGAGAAGAAGGTCGAAGTCCTGCAGGAGTTCTCCACGCGCCAACGCTCCGGCAAACCGCGGACGCTCACGCTGCGCTTCCTCGTTTCGCCGGTCGAAATGCGGGCGGACGACGCCGGAGGCGTCCGCGCCCTGCGCCTGGTCCGAAACCGCCTCGAGGATGACGGCCGGGGCGGCACGCGGGCCGTGCCCACCGATCGGACCGAGGAACTGCCGGTGGATCTCGTGTTCCGCTCGGTGGGCTATCGCGGCACGCCCATTCCCGGCCTGCCGTTCGACGAGCGGGCGGGGACGGTGCCCCACGATCGGGGGCGCGTCGTGGCGGGGGGTGCGCCCATGCCCGGTGTGTACGTCAGCGGCTGGATCAAGCGCGGACCGTCGGGCGTGATCGGGACCAACAAGCCGGACGCCGCCGAGACGGTCGAGAGCATCCTCGCGGACGCCGCGGCGGGGCGGCTTCCCACGCCGTCCAGCCCGGAGGCCGAAGCCATCGCGCGGCTGGTCCGCACGCGCCAGCCCCAGGCGGTCGGGTACGACGACTGGCTCCGGATCGACGCGGCCGAAGTGACGCGCGGCGCGGCATGCGGCCGCCCGCGCGTGAAGTGCACGACGCTCGTCGAGTACCTTGCCGCGGCGAGAACGTGACTGGGGACGGATAGAACGGCGACGGGGCAAAACCGAGACGGGCAAACAGAGACGGGCGTAGGCGGTCCGACACGTCCGTCCTGTCCGTCCCCGTCCGTCTCTGTCCGTCTCTGTCCGTCTTTCTTTATCTTATCTCCCCATCTGCACCACGATCGAATCGATCTGCCGCAGCATCCGGCCGCCCGGGACCGTGTGGTTGTTCGCGATCACCGAGAACACCAGGGGACCGCCGCGCGGGCGTTCGATGTAGCCGGAGAGCGAGTTGACGTGCTGGATGCTCCCGGTCTTGGCCATGACGCGGCCTTCGAGCGGCGTGCCGACGAACCGGGTCCGCAGCGACCCCAGCTGGCCGGACCGCGGGAGCGCGCGGAGGAACCCCGCCCGACGCGGCTGGCTCCACATGTACCGCAGCAGCCCCGTGAACGCGCTCGGCGACACCAGGTTCCCGGGTGAGAGTCCCGAGCCGTCGCTCAGGCTGAATGCCGTCGAGTCGATCCGGGCCGAGTCGATGAGAAAGCGCCGTTCGACGGCGAGCCCCTCGTCCCACGACCCCGCCTCGCCAAGACGCGCGCCGAGCAGCTTGAGCAGCATCTCCGCGAACCAGTTCTGGCTCGTGTTGAGGATCGGGAAGACGAGGTCTTCCGTGCGGCGCGAGCTGACGGTGACGAGCGGCGGGGCCCCGCGGACGGCGACGTACAGCGCGCTGTCGGTGACTGCCCGTGCCGGTCCGGTCACGGAGATCCCGCGGGCGAGCAGGGCCGAACGGAGCGCCGCGGCAAAGTAGAGGTTCGGATCCGGGAGCGCGAAGTATTCGGTCCGTCCCCGGCGGTCCAGGGCCACCGTTCCCTCGGCACGGATGTCGAGCGTCCCCGGCTCCCGGAAGAAGTCGATGGTGGTGGCACCGCCCGAGTCCACCGTGCGCGTGCGGTTCTCGAGTCGCACGAGGGCGAAGTCCGGCGACATCGTAATGGTGGCGGGCGCGTCGCGCCGGGGACCCGGCGCCCACGTGATGTCCACGCTGTTGTCGTTGTTGCCCAGCGCCGCCACCGGTGAGCCGTACCACCAGTTCACGTCGTACGTCTCCCAGCCGGGATGCAGGAACTGTCCGTCGAAGTAGCTCCCGTCGCCCACCACGGCGCCCGCGATGTGGCGGATGCCGCGCTCCCACACGCTGTCGGCCAGGGCGGTGATGCGGTCCCCCGCCCGCTCGCACGCGCCCAGCGCGAGCGTGTCGGTGCCGTAGCAGCGCGCGCCGAAGGTCGGGTCGCCCCGCCCGTAGACCACGAGGTCACCGCGCAGACTGCCGTCCACCAGCGGCCCACCGCCGTACAGGCTGGTCTCGATCCGGAAGTCGGGATCGAGCAGGGCGGTTGCCGCGGCGGAGACGACCAGCTTGGTGTTCGAGGCGGGAATGAAAAGGCGATCCGGGTTGCGGGCATAGAGCACGCGGCCCGTCGTGTCGGTCAGCAGCACCCCCCACGTCGCGCGATCGAACGGCGGACGGTCGAGCAGCCGATCGATGCGGGTGCGGAGCGACTGCGCGGCGGCCGACGAGGCCAGAAAGGAGACCAGCAGGAAGGCAACGGGAAGGTTCCGCACGACGCGACCTCTGGGCAAGTTCGGGAACGTGTTGACCGAGATTGGCTAACCCGCTTCATTTAAAGGAGTTATCGCTATTCCGTCAATCGGCCCGCTTCCGGCGGGCCTTCCCGGGTCGCCCGACCGGGAGGAGCGACGATCCGGACTACCCCGCTCGTGCTGGCCGTCGGCGTGCTGTGCGCGGTGGGCTCACCCGCCGCCGCGCAGGACAGCCTGATCCAGCGACCCCTGATCAAGGGGCTCGCGTTCCGCGGCAACCGGGGGCTCGACGACTACACGCTGGCCATCTCCATCGCCACCACCAACTCGAGCTGGTGGGTGCGGTCACCGCTCGTGTCGTGGATCGGGCTGGGCCAGCGGCGGTACTTCGACGAGCGCGAGTTCCGGCGGGACGTGCTGCGACTGAAGCTGTTCTACTCGCAGGCCGGCTATCCGGACGCGGTGATCGACACGACCGTGAGCCGTCATGACGGCCACGTCCGGCTGGCGTTCCACATCACCGAGGGCCTGCCGATCCGGGTGACGGAGCTGATGGTGTCGGGGGTCCAGGGGATCACGGATTCCGCGGACCTGCGCCGCCAGCTGCCGCTCGAGCGGGGTGCCCCGTTCAACCGGCTGCTGTTCGGCGCCGCCACCGACTCCATCCGGGCTGCGCTGCAGGATCGCGGCTATCCGTTCCCGGAGGTGTTCCGCGGCTTCACCGTGGATCGGGAGTCGCGCCGCGCGGCGGTGTCGTTCGACGTGGTGCCGGGGCCGCGGTCCACCTACGGAGCGCTGGAGATCCAGGGCACCGACCGCGTGACGCCGGGCGCCATCGCGCGCCTGGTGCCGATGCGGCCCGGCAAGCGCTATCGCCGGCGCGACCTGATCGACGCCCAGCGCGACCTCTACGCGAGCGGCGCGTTCGACTACGTGGACGTCCGCTTCGCCGATTCGGTGGGCATGAGCGCGGCCGACTCGACGGTCCGGACGCTGGTGCGGGTGCGCGAGGGACGCTTCTACCGGGTGCGGGCCGCGCCGGGATACGGTACCGAGGACTGCTTCCGCGCGCTGCTCGGCGTGTCGGCCGCCAACGCCTTCGGCAACCTCCGCCGGCTCGATCTGACCGCCCGGTTCTCGAAGGTCGGGACCGGCGACCCCTTCGGCTGGGGACTCCAGAACACGCTGTGTCGGGCCCTGAAGGACGACGACCCGGAGCGCCGCGCGCTCAACTACAACGTGTCGGCGAGCCTCAGCGAGCCCGCGCTGCTGGGCAGGATGGTCGGCGGGGCCCTGTCCGTGTTCGCCGAGCGGCGGAGCGAGATCGCGGCCTACGTGCGCGAAGGCTTCGGCTTCGAGACGAGCTTCACGTTCCGGTTCCTGCGGGCGACACCCGTCACCCTCTCGTACGAGCTGGGGCGGGCGACCACGAAGGCCTCCCCCGCGAGCACGTGCTTCTACCTGAATGTCTGCCGGGCCGACGACATCGCCGCGTACCAGCGACCGCGCCGGGAGGCCGTGCTGGGGCTCGTCGTGCTGCGCAACCGCCAGAACTCCATGCTCAATCCCACGCGCGGGAGCTTCGCGAGCGCGGAAGCGCGGTGGGCGTCGCGCCTCCTCGGGTCGGACTCGCTGTCGGAATTCACCCGGCTCCGGGGTCAGTTTGCCCAGCACCATCGCCTGGCCGGGGGCGTGGTGCTGTCGTGGCGGGTGGCTGCCGGAACGCTGCTGTCCTCCGCCGTGGGCGTGGACGGGGGCGAGCGGTTCTACGTGCCGCCGCAGCAGCGGTTCTATGCGGGCGGCGCGAACTCGGTGCGGGGCTACGGCCAGAACGAGCTGGGACCCGTCGTGCGGGTGATCGACTCCGTGACGGCGGACGGCGACGTGCGGGTGGACACGCTCACCTCGGCGTCCGGCGGCACGGATCAGGTCTTGGCGAGTCTCGAGCTGCGTGTGCCCGTACCGGGCTTCGGCGGCAGAGTGGAGGCGGCGTTCTTCGTGGACGCAGGCCAGGTCTACGACCGCGAGGACGGGCTCGACGACCCGACCAGCCTGCGCGTGACACCCGGCGCGGGGCTGCGGTTCCTGACGGGCGTCGGCCCCATCCGGTTCGACGTGGGGTACAACGGCTATCGGCCCCGGGCGGGGCCGCTCTACGTGGAGCAGGCGAACGGTGACCTCACTCCCGATCCCACCAACCCGACGTACGCGCCGGAGCGGCCCAGGTCGTTCCTGAGCCGTCTGCGGCTGCACTTCTCCGTGGGCCAGGCGTTCTGATGCGACTCGGTGCCCTCCGCGCGGTCGTCATCTCCGTCATGAGTGTCGCGGCACTCGTGACGGGCTTCGGGCAAGCGACGCTGGGGACCGAGCGCGGGAGGGACGTCGTCGTGTCGGCCGCCCTCGCGGCGGCGAACCGCTCACTCGACGGGACCGTGACCGCGCGGTCCACCGGCGGCTCGCTGCTCCAGGGGTTGGTTGCCGAGGGCGTGACCGTGACCGGGCACGACGGACGGCCGCTTGCGGCCATCGGCCGCCTCGCCGTCCGGTACCGCCTGCCGGACTTCCTGTCCGGCCGGGTGGTGCTGGGCGAGATCGAGCTCGACTCCGTGCGGGTGGACCTGGAACAGCGCCCGGGTGAGCGGTTCAACTACGAGCAGGTGCTCCGGCTGGGTGTGGACAGGGGCGAAGGCGGCGGGGGCCGCCCGCCGCTCATCGCGTTCCGCAATGCGCGCGTGCGCAACCTGTACGTGCTGATCCGGACCCCGGACCCGGCGGACTCGACCGCGTTCGTCGAGCGCGACCTGCGCGTCGCGCAGGCCGTGCTGCCCTATGCGCGCATCAGCTCGCCGCTCCCGATGGAGCGCGGCATTCATCTCGAGTTCGCGGCGCTCGACGCCGTGCTCTCGGCCCCGCGGCTCTCCGTCACCGCCGCCAACGGCACGCTCGAGATCATGGGGGACACGATCGCCGTGGACTTCCGCACCGTCCGCATGCCGGGCTCGCACAGCTCCATGCGGGGCCGGTTCTTCTCGCTGCGGCGCGACCTCAAGGTGGATCTGGCGTTCCGCGCCCGCGCCTTCGCTTCCGACGACCTGCGCGCGCTGTTCGACTGGATGCCGGCGGGCGTTACCGGGAGCGGCGCGGTGGAGGTCCGGTCCGATCCCGGCGACGTGCTCGTGGTCCGCGCGCACAACCTCGACCTGACATTCGCGGACGGCGGCACGGCGCGCGGCACGTACGGCATGGACATCGGGCCCGGCAAGGCCTGGGCGGCGCGCGAGGTGGACGTGGAGACCCGCAACTTCGTGCTCGCCAACCTCGAAGGCGTGCTCGACACGGTGCCGTTCGAGGGCCGGCTCACCGGGCGGACGCGGGCGGACGGGCCGCACGACGACCTGCGCGTGCAGCTCGACTGGCTGTTCCACGACCGGCGCGCGGATTCGGCCGCCACCATGCTGCGGGGCGAGGGCGGGGTGGCGTTCGGTGTGCCGGGCGACCTCGTGTTCCGCGAGCTGCGCCTCGACACCGCGCGGGTGGCGCTCGCGACCGTGCACGCCATCTCGCCGGGCGTAGCCCTCCGCGGCGACCTCGAGGTCCGGGGCGTGCTGGACGGACCGTGGCAGGACGCGACGTTCCGGGGCACGTTCCTGCACCGGCGGGACAGTCTGCCCGTCTCGCGCGCCGAGGGCTGGGTGCGTCTCGACACCAGGCGGGACACGGTGGCGGCCTGGGGCGAGCTGGCATTCGACTCCCTGCAGTGGGACGCGATCCGCCCCGACTACCCGACGGTGCCGTTCATCGGCGGGATGGCTGGACGGCTCACGTTCGGCGGCCCGTTCGACACCCTGCGGCTCGACGGGCTGCTCGCCGGACCGCGGGGCTCGATCGAGGGTGGCGGAGCGTTCGTCGTCGTGACGCCGCACCTTGGCGTCTCCGCCCTCGACGCCAGGTTCGCCGACCTCGAGCTGGTGCCCTTGCTGCAGCGGCTGCCGGGCACGGCGTTCACGGGACGGCTGCGGGGAAGCTACGACCGCGATACCCTCCGGGCACCGGAGGCGGACCTCGAGATCGAGCTGGAGCGGTCGCTGATCGGCGGCTCCCGCGTGGACGGCGGGTCCGCCGGATTCCGCATCCAGGACAGCGTGCTCTCCGTGGAGTCGGGCCGCCTGGCGTTCCTCGGCGCGCTGTTCACGGGCGCCGGCCGCCTGCCGCTGGCGGGAGAGGGTGGGGACTCGCTGGTGCTGGCCCTGCACGCGGAAGCCGTCGCGGTGCTCCAGCCGCTGGCCGACCGGCTTCCGTTCGTGGGCGCGATCGTGGGTGACACGCTCGGGGGGGCGGGAGACGGTCGGGTGGTGGTGCGGGGATCGCTTGCGGCGCCGGTGGTGTCGTGGACCGTCACCGCACCCGAGATCCGGCTCGACCAGACGCGGATCGCGGATCTCCAGAGCAGCGGACGATGGAGCGTCGCGGCTCCCGGGGCGCTCACGCTCGAGGTCAGCGTGGCGGACGTCAAGCGCGGGGAGCGGCGCATCACCGACCTCCGGGCAAGCGCCGACGGCACGCTCGATTCCCTGCGATGGCAGGTGGCGGGCGCGATGGGCGCGGCGGTGGACGTGGCGGCCGGCGGCCGGCTTGGCCGGGATGACAGCATGGTGCTGGCCTTCGATTCCTTGAAGGTCCGCACGGCGGACGACGAGTGGCGTCTGGACCGCGGGGCCACCGTGCGGTTCACGTCCGCGGCCGTGCGGCTCGACGGCGTGCGACTCGCCACGCGCGACGGAGGCGCGGTCGTCACCGTCGAGGGCGGCCTGCCCCGCGGGGAGCCGGACTCCCTCACGGTACGGGTGGAGGGCGTGCCGCTCGCGGATGTGTGGGCCCTGCTCCAGTTCGATCCGCGATCCGCCTCCGGCGACCTGTCCGGCACGCTTGGCCTCAGCGGCACGGCGGACGCTCCCGTGATCGCGATGAGCGTCCAGATGCGGAATGCGGTGTTCAACGAGTACCGGACGCCGTTGATCGAGGGCACGGTTGGCTATCGGGACCTGCGGGTGACGGGGCAGTTGAGCGCCTACCGGTTGGGTGACCGGATCGTGGAGGTGAGCGTCGATCTGCCGATGGACCTTGCCCTCCGCCCACAGGAGCAACGCCGCCTCCCGGGCCGGTTGTCCGTGCGGGCCCGCGCCGATGACGTGGACCTGGCCCTGCTCTCCGCGGTGACTCCGCTCCTCCGCGAGATGGAAGGCCGCCTCACACTGGACGTCGGCATCGAGGGCTCATGGGATGAGCCCCGGCTCGACGGCGCGCTCGACATCCGCGACGGGTCGGCGACCCTGCCGGCGCTCGGCGTGCGCCTCCGCGCGGCGCACGCGCAGGTCCGGCTCGCGGAGCGGGAGATCCTGGTGGACTCGCTCAGCGCCGAAAGCGGAGGCGGCGTGGCGAGCATGGCGGGCGTTGTGCGCCTCGAGGGGCTCACCCGGCCGCTGCTCGATCTCAGGATCCGCGCGCGGGATTTCCGCGCCCTCGACATCCCCGACTTCCTGACGCTCGTCACGTCCGGGGAGGTGACCCTGCGGGGACCCGTGTTCGGCGCGGTGCTCACCGGCGCCGGGACCATTCCGCGCGGCGCGGTCCATTTTGCCGACATCATCCAGAAGAACGTGGTGGACCTGAGCGACACCCTGCTCACCCTCGACAGCGCCACGGCGCGCGCGCTCCGCGCCGGCCACCTCGGGCCCGACTTCCAGAACCGGTTCCTCGACAGCGTCCGGATCCGGGACCTCGAGCTGACGATGGGAAGCGACGTGCACCTGCGGTCCACGGAGGCGGACATCTTCCTGGAGGGCCGGGTGCTGGTACAGAAGGAGGCTCGTCGCTACCGCCTCGACGGCACGCTCCAGACCCCGCGGGGCACGTACCAGCTGACCATCGGCCCCACCATCCGCAAGCCGTTCACCGTCACGCGCGGCGAGGTGCGCTACTTCGGCACGTCGGACCTGAACGCGGGGCTCGACATCGACGCGCGGCACCAGCTGCGCGGCCAGAGCGGCGAGAACGTCGCCGTGTTCGTGCACGTCGGGGGCACCCTGCTCGCGCCGGTGCTCACGCTCACGACCGACCTGCAGCCGCCATTGACGAACGAGGAAATCATCTCGTATCTCGTGATCGGCGCCCCCAACGTGCAGACGGGGCGGGACGTGTGGGGCTACGGGGTGGAGGAGACCATCTCCTCCCTCGCCGCACAGGTGAGCGGCCAGCTCTCGTCGCAGCTCATGGGCGACCTGGGGGTGCCGCTCGACTACCTCGAGATCCGGCCCCAGTTCGGACTCTCGGGTGTCGAGGCCATGGAGATCGCCGTGGGACGACAGATCAGCGATCGGTGGTTCGTGAAGCTGAATCCGCGCATCTGCAGCAAGCAGGCCAACAGCGCGCAGAACCTGGGCGGCTCGCTCGAATTCCGGATGTCGCGCGAGTGGAGCATCCTGGCCAGCGCCGATCCGGTGGAAGTCTGCACCGTGTCGTCGGCCGGCGTGGGCCGCCTCCAGCTGGGGTTCGACCTGCTGTGGGAAAAACGGTTCTGACGTGGCGCGCGTCCTGCTGATCACCAACCCCGCGGCCGCCCGCACGGACCCGGAGGTCGTGCGGACGGTCTCGACGGTGCTGGGCCGCGAAGGCTGGGAGGTGGACGTGATCGGGACCACCCGGCCCGGCCACGCCGCGGAGCTCGCGGCCGGCGGGGTGCGCGACGGCGTGGACGTCATCGCGGTCTACGGCGGCGACGGCACCACGATGCAGGCGGTCAAGGGCATGTGGGGGTCCGAGGTCCTGCTGGGGATGATCCCGGGCGGAACGGGCAACCTGCTCGCCGGGAACCTGCGCATCCCGAGGGACCCCAGGAAGGCGGCACTTACCATCGCCCGGGCGCGGCCGCGGGCCATCGATCTCGGGTGCATGGTCCGGGAGGACGGGCCGCATTACTTCGCGGTCGCAGCCGGTGCGGGGTTCGACGCCGAGCTGATGGCCGGCACGACTCGCGAGGCCAAACGCCGCTGGAAGATGGCGGCCTACGTCGCGCGTGCCTGGGAGACCGGGGGGAACATCAAGAGCGTGGACAGCCGAGTGACCGTTGACGGTCGCGTGTTCGAAGGCAAGGCGGCCTCGGTACTCGTCGCGAACTGCGCGGAGTTCATCCCGCCGTTCGTCAAGTTCCGCAAAGGCGTGGCGCTCGACGACGGCGTGTTCGACGTGGTGATCCTCACGGCCGAGGGGATGTTCGAGGGCCTCGGGGTGGTGCTCGAGTGGCTGACGGCGGACGGCGGGAGCACCCGTGTGCACTATGCCCGCGGCCGCGTGGTGACCGTCGAGATGGAGCCTGGCCAGGCGGCCCAGCTCGACGGCGAGCCGGCGGGGACCACCCCGTTCTCGGTCGAGCTGTTCCCGGGCGCGCTTCGCGTGCTGGCGCCGCGCTGACCCATCTCCCTTCTGCCGGGACCGCCTGCGGGCTAACATCCGGGCGGAGCTCAACCGTCGCCGGGAGGGTGCATGCCCCTGGAACGTGACGCGATGATCTGCCGCGCGTGCGGCAACGAAGAACGGGCCTCCGAGGGCTACCCGTGCGAGGACTGCGGGACGTTCATCTGCGTGGTCTGCTCGATGCGTGGCGTGACCCGCTGCAAGGCGTGCCAGGAGAAGCTCGGATCGGCTAACGCCGGGCGCCCTGCCTGATTCCCTGAGCGTTTCCGTGTCCCTCGATGCCGTCCCGGGGCTCACGGTTGGCCATTGGACCGACCGCGAAGCGGGCACCGGCTGTAGCGTCGTGCTGGGCCCCGCGGGTGGGATGCGGGCGTCCGGCCATATCCGCGGGCGGGCGACCGGCACCCGCGAATTCGACGTCCTGTCTCCGCGGCATCTCGTGCCCGCGATTCACGCAATTCTCCTCACCGGCGGCTCGGCCTACGGGCTGGGCGCGGCCGACGGCGTGATGCGCTGGCTGCGCGAGCGGGGACGCGGGTTCCCCGTGGGCGTGGGCGCGGTGCCCATCGTGCCGGCGGCCGTCGTGTTCGATCTGGGACCGATTGGCCGGAGCGACGCGTGGCCGGGCCCGGCCGAGGGGTACGCGGCGTGCGAGGCCGCGGGTGGCGTCATCGAGGAGGGATCGGTGGGCGCAGGGACGGGAGCTACGGTGGGCAAGGCGTTGGGCATCGAGCGCGCGATGAAGGGCGGGGTGGGGACCCACGCGGTGCGAGCGGGCGGCCTCGTCGTGGCGGCGCTCGCCGTCGTCAACGCCTACGGCGACGTGGTCGATGCCGATGGACGCGTGCTGGCGGGCGCGCGGGAGGGGTCGGGGTTCGCGGACGCCCGCGGGAGACTCGCGGAGGGCGCGAACGCGGTGCGCCGCTTCGGCAACACCACGCTTGTGGTGGTGGGGACGAACGCGGAGCTCGACCGCCACCAGCTGGGGGACGTTGCCCGGGCGGCCGCCGATGCGCTCTCCTGGCGGGTGCGGCCGGTGGGAACGGCCGTGGACGGCGACGTCGTGTTCGCGGTCTCGACCGGCGGGGAGGCGGTGCCCGATCCGCTGCGGGTCGAGCTGCTGGCGCAGGACGTCACGGCGCAGGCCATCGAGCGCGGCGTGACACAGGCGAGGGGACTCGGCGGGGTTCCCGGGCTGGCCGACAGGGCGTGAGTGTCCAATGTCCAATGTCCAACTTCCAATGACGAACCGCTCAACCGCTCAACCGCTAACGGCCAACGGCTAACGGCCAACGGCTAACGGTCCCCACCCACCTTCCACGCGTTCACGACGATTCCCTCGACCACCGATGTCCGCCCGGGCTCGACGGTGAACGCCGCGTCCTCCGACACGACGCCGTACGCCTCCTGCACCTCCGGGCTCAGCGTCACCCGGTAGCGACCGGGTCGCACACCCATCACGTAGAACCCACCATCGGCGAACGTGACGGTGCGATAGGGCTCCGCCCCGTCGTCGGGGATGAGCAGGACCTCGGTGCTCGGGACCGGCCTGCCGGACGGCTGGAGCAGCAGGCGGCCCATCACCTCCGCCGTCTGGACGAAGGGAATGTCCACCGGCGCGAACCGATTGGGATCCGGATAGAGGAGGTACCGCAGCGCGGCGGGCACCCACAGGGGGTCGCCCGCGGAGTTCGGGTCCACCTCGATCACGAGCTGCTCGAACGGCACCACATCCCACACGGTGTAGCGGCCGAATTCGTCCGAGTCGACCACCCACGGGCCCACCCGGATGAGGGCGCCCGGCACGGGCGGTTCGCCCGGGTCGAACCGCCCGTTGCCGTTGTCGTCGAGGAACACGATTCCGGACACGCCGGAACGCCCGACGCCGCGGCCGTCGGCCGCGGCGAGACGTCCGGCCGCGCGATCGTACAGCAGCGATCCCTCGGCGGACTGGAGCCCCACCGCGCCGAAATCGTCGATCCGGTTCTGGCTCGTGATCCGGGCGGAGGGAAGACTGGCCTTGAACGTGATGCTCGCCACGACACCGTTGTCGCGGCTCCAGCCGATGGTCCCGTCCAGGTAGTAGTCGCGCAGGAGCGCGCGGGCCAGCCCGCCCGCGGCGCGCTCGAGCCCCTCGGCCGGGTCCCACTCCATGCTGGCCCGCACGATCGTGCGGCGCAGCGGGCCGAACGCCGGGCCGGTCTGATAGAGGACCTGCCCGGTGAGGACGGCCGTGGTGGTAAACGCCGCCTCACGGAGGCTGGCGTGGTTCACGCGCACCCCGGCGTCGAGCCGTGTGGCGGGAATCTGTGCGGTGGCGGTGACCCGGGCGTCGTAGCTCCGCTGCAGGCTGCCGAACGCGCGCCGGGCGTCCGCGCGGACGAAGAACCGGCCGTCGAGGATGCCCGGCCGTACGAACAGGTACCCCGTGGTGAGATCGTCGAGGATGGTCGTGCCGACGAGCGGCGCCACGATCGAGTCGCCGACGAAGTGGGTGTGACCCATGCCCGCCTGCGCGTCGGCGGAGGGCGCGAACGTCACGAGCCCGCTGAGCTGGGCGTTGCCCACGACCTCGCCGAACAGCGCCACGGCGCGGGCGGCCTGGAACGTCGCGCTCGCGTAGGGGTGCCAGAGGTCCGGCAGCGTGTCCCGCCAGAACTGGTCCCATCCCGCGCGCACCGTGAGCCGGGACGTGGCGCCATAGCGGAGATCCAGGTTGCCCGCGGCCTGGCACGGATCGATGCCGCACCCGCCCCCGCCGATCCCGTACTCGAACTGCCCGGCGGTGAGCCGCTCGAACGGCACTTCGAACGTGCGCTGGAACCGCTGCACCTCGCCGGTGGGTCCGTAACCGATGACCTCGACCGGATTCGTGCCGTACACCAGGGGAACGTCGAACGCGTACGCGCCGTCGGCGCCCGTGGCGGTGAGTCCGACGAGCGAGCCCTGCCGGTACAGTTCGACCTCCCATCCCGGGAGCAGCGTGCCCACGAGGGTGCCGGTCCCGAACGTCACGGGCCGCACGAAGGGTG
>DAINBS010000008.1:0-24586 GCA_036732805.1 Gemmatimonadales bacterium
CATGCCGTGTTCTGCCGGCCCCGCGAGATGGCGAGCGAGCGGCCGAGCGGAGCCTCGGCACGCAGGTCCAGCTCGGTCTTCTCGCTGAGGGACCGGCTCGTTGAGGCATCCGCCACGCCGTTGGAGGAGGATGTCGAGGGGGACGACACGGTGCCGTTCCTCGACCTCTTCCTGCCGTTGAACGGCGCGGTCCGGCGGCTCACGGTCCAGCAGAACGCCGTGAGCTTCGCGGGACTCGGACGGGTGCAGCCCCGCGCCGCGGCCAACATGGAGGCGCTCGTCGGAAGCTGTGAAGACCGGTTTGGCGCCGGGCGGGTCGATCGCCGGCTGGTGGGCATGCGGCTCCGCACGCGGGTCAGCCGTCGGGCCCCGGGGTCGGAGCACCGGCGCGGCTTCTCGTTCGCCAGCCCCGGACTCCTGGCGCTGCTCGCCGCCCTCGAGCGCGGCCTCGATCACGTCAGCCAGCCCGAGCTCTCCACCCGGCTCGCCTACCTGTCGCACCGCCATACGGCCTGAGGCCGCGGACGCCGCCGCGGATGGACGCCGATGCGCCCGCGCCGGACGCGGACCTCGTCGTCCTGGTTGACCCGGGCGACCGCGTCCGCGGAACCCTGCCCAAGCTCGAAGCCCACCGCGCCGGCGCCCTGCACCGCGCCTTTTCCGTTTTCGTGTTCGATTCACAGGGCGACTTGCTGCTCCAGCGGCGCGCCCGGATCAAGTATCACAGCGGCGGTCGCTGGACGAACACCTGCTGCGGCCATCCGCGCCCGGACGAAGACACGGGGCTGGCCGCCCGGCGGCGCCTGCGCGAGGAAATGGGGTTTACCTGCCCGCTCACGCCGGTGGGCAGCTTCACGTACCGGGCGGACGTCGGCGGCGGGTTCGAGGAACACGAGCTGGACCACGTGTACGTGGGCGTGTACGACGGCGTCCCGCTGCCCTCGCCGGCGGAAGTCGATGCGTGGCAGCGGTGCGCGGTGGGCGTGCTGCGCGAGGAGCTGCGCCGCGCGCCCGGGAGCTTCACCGCCTGGTTCGACGAGGCGCTCGCCGTCGCCCTGCGCGCCGACGCGCCGCCGCTCCCCGCCGCGCTGCGGGGCAAGCGCTTCTAGGATCCTCCGGTCGCGACCCGGACCCGGGCGACACCGAGCGACGCCGGCCAGCGCAGCAGCGTCGCCGTTCCCTGGGCCGTGCGCTCGAGCCCCCGCTCGGACTTGGCGACCGACTCGATCGGATAGCTCCAGACCTCGGCCCCGAGCGTCGGCACCAGCGCCAGCGGACCCTGGTGGGAGACCTCCGTGGTGAAGCCGAGATCCGCCGACTCCTGCGGGCTCCACACGAACTCCACCGCGTCGAGTCCCGCCGGCGTGAAGACGTAGGTCTTGCGGTACCGGGGGTCGGAGGGATCGGTGAGCACGACCTGCAGGTGCGCCGCATCGCCGGCGACCTCCCAGGCGAGCGGCCGGTCCGCCCAACCGAGCGTGACCGGAGCCGTGCCGTTCGCGAGCGCGGCGGCTCCGACATGGGCGCCGAGCATCCGCTCGAGGAACAGGGCGCGCGGCGTGGGATCGAGCGGCGGGAGCTCGAACAGCGTGAGGCCGCGCTCGCTGTCGTCGAGGCTCCGGGCCCCGGGCGCCGACTCGACCGTCTCGTGCGAGGGGATCGCGACCTCGTGGTACGCCTCGAGCCGCCGCGTCAGCACGTCCGCCAGGTTCCGGCCTTCCGCGAACACGGTGTACTCCTCGATGCCGCCGCCGCGCGTTGGGCTCACGAGCGCCGAGAAGGCAGCGGAGTGGATCCAGAGCTCGACGGTCCCGTCGTCGTCGAAGTCCACGGCCTCCCACGCCAGCCCCTGCCCGGCGCGGAGCACGCGCTCCGCGAGGGCGAGCTGCTGCCAGACCGCGGCGCGCAGGTGGGGCAGGTACAGTCCGCCGAACACGCCGTGCCAGTACGCGTCGTTGCACTGCGCCCGTCCGAGGGCGCGGCGTGCCTCGGGGGGATCGCCGGTGTCCCGCGCCGCCCGGGACAGGCGCGTCATCTTCTTGTGCATCCGGTTGCTCTCGGCATACCGGGCCAGGAAGTTGCGCCAGTGGGTGCCGCGCACGAGGGTGCCGTCGGCGCCCTCCATCCGGTGCTCGCCGAACTCCGTCTCGATGGCGCGGAGGCGCCGCGCCGCGTCGGGCCAGAGCGCCCAGCCCTCCATCTCGCGATAGGACGCCGTGGGGAGGTAGGCCAGGCCCGCTGAGGGCACCTCCCGCACCACGCGGGCCGGTGTGGTGAGCTCGAGGGCCCCCTCGGCACGCAGCTGATCGATCTGGTCCAGGAACTCCCGCAGCCAGCCCCGGTCGTAGACCCACTCCTTCGTTCCCGGCCAGCCGCCGAACTTCTCGCCATCGTCGGCCAGCACGGCCAGGCGATGCCCGCGCTCCCGGAGGTGCCGGACGTAGGCGGCGGTATCGGCGGGCGGCCGGAAGGGCACGAGGTAGCGCAGGCGTTCGTGGATAGGCAGCACCCACACGCTGCGGCCGTCCGCCTCGGTGCGGAACGGCGCGTGCAGCCGCTCGCGGGGGAACCCGCTCACGAGAAAGTGGCGGTCATCCACGAGCACCGACTCCACGCCGGCCTCCGCCAGATCGGCCGGCAGGTCGGGCTCCCAGACGCGCTCCGTGAGCCAGAGCGAGCGCCCCGCCTGGCCGAACGTCTCTTCGAGCAGGGTCCGCATCCAGGCGATCTGCTCCACCCGGTCCCGCCGGGGAAGGATCGCGAGGATGGGCTCGTAACACCCGGCGAGCATCAGCTCGATCTTGCCGTCGGCCGCCAGACGCCCCACGAGATCGAGATAGCGGCGGTCGTGATCGCGCAGCCACTCGATCAGCGGGCCGGAGATGTGGAGCGTGAGCGGAAGGGCGTCCCGTTCCTCGAGCGCGCGCAGGAAGGGCAGGTACACGTCCTCCACGTGCTGCGCGAACACGTGGTCGAAGTTGCCCACGGGCTGGTGCACGTGGACGCCCAGCAGGAACTGCACGGCCGGCATGGTCACTCGAACCCCAGGCGGTGGGCGATGAGGGCGGTGCGCTCGGCCGCCTCGGGCGGCAGGCGGTCACGCAGATCCGCGAACGCGGTCTGCGCGTCGAACGGCACGGGCGCGTCGAGCAGGCCCAGCAGATCGAGCAGGTCGAGCACCTGCGCCGCCCCCATCGGCGACGGGTCGGCGTCCAGGGCGAGCACCGCCCGAAGGAGGGCACGCCCGGCGACGACGGACACGGCCGTCCCCCGGCCGACCGCGCCGCTCTCGTCGTCGGTGAACCAGAGCGCCACGACCTCGCGCGCGAGGTGGTCGATGATCGCGGCGCGGGCACCCTCCGGCAGGATGTCGAGCGGGACGGGCCGCGGCTCCTCCCCGGCGCCGCCCACGAGCAGGCGGAGCGCGCCGGGACGCAGACGCTCGACGCGGGCGCGAAGCCGGACCTCCTCGCCGGTGCGGTGGTGCCGGATCACCAGGAGCCCATCTTCCGGTGTCGCCACGTAGCCCGCTGGCACGATGGCCGGCCCGGCGACGCCCAGTGTGGCCGCGGCGGCGAGGCCGGCCGCGATCCGCGCCGGCGCCGCGCGCAGGGGCCGCACGTGCGTCTCGTACAGGTCCCGTGCCGTGCCCACCCGCGGATCGTTGCTGCGCGCGCGCGCGAGGTGCGTCAGCAGCCGTTCCTCCAGCGCCGGTCCCCCGGCGCCCGCCAGCTCGATCGCGCGCGCGGCGTAGCGCAGGACCTGCAGGGACTCGAGCCCGCTCACGTCGTCAAAGAACCAGCCGCAGGACGTCATCATGCCCAGCGCGTGGCGCTCCAGCTCGAGCAGCATGGCGGCCCGCGCGCGCCCCGTGCCGCGCGCCGGCCGGGCCCACCGGTCGAGGAACGTGTCCAGGTCGGTAGCGCCGCTGAGCACCTCGCCGTACGCGTCCCGGGCCGCCCACGCGTCCTCGAAGATGGACGCGCCTTCGTCCTCGAACTGACGATGCAGGTCGGCCTGCAGCTCGGCGAGGCCCTCCCGCAGGGGCGCGCGCCACGCCTGGCTCGGCCAGGTCGCGGCGTCGAGGCGGCAGCCGCAGTCCGCTCGCCAGCGCTCCACGCCGTGCGCGCAGCTCCACGACGACGGCCCCCGCAGCGTCACGGGCGCGAGGGCGGGATGCCGGGCAAGGAAGGACGCGAAGTTGTCGATCCGCACGTCCGGCCGCGCCGCCAGCTCGTGGAGCACGGCCGCGAGCGCCATTTCTCCGAAGCGGTGATGATGGCCGTAGGTCTCGCCGTCGGTGGCGATGCCCACGAGCCGGTGTCCGGACGCGGTGATCGCCTCCGCCCAGCGGCGCGCGTCGCGCACGAACGGACCGAACGCCACGTCGTGGGACAGCGCGCCGTCGTACACCGCGAGGGCGATCGTGCGGCCGCCCGAGGTGGTGACCCGGCCCGGGAGGCCGTCGGCCGGCGGGACCGTCACCTGGTGGGGGGCGACGATCGTGAACGCCACGCCGCACTCCGCGAGCGCCTCGAGCGTCTCGTCGTCCGCCGCCGTCTCCGGGAGCCAGCACCCCTCGGCCTCCCGGCCGAACCGCTGCCGGAAGTCGGCGAGCCCCCAGCGGATCTCGGTGAGCTTGTCCCGCCGGGAGGCGAGCGGGAGGATCACGTGGTGGTACGGGGCCGCGATCGCGTTGCCGTGGCCATGGTGGCGGGCGCAGCTCGCGCGATCGGCCTGCACGAAGCGGCGATAGGTGTCGGGCGCGGCCCGGGCGAGCCACGCCATGAGCGTGGGCCCGGCGTCGAAGCTGATGTCGGCGAGGGTGTTGACGATGCGCGCGATCCGGCCGCCGGCCCCGGTCAGCCGCGCGGCGGTCACCGCGCGGTAGCACTCCTGCTCGATCCGCGTGTTCCAGTCGTGGAACGGCGCGGCGGACCGCTCCGCGGGCACCTCCTCGATCCACGGGTCCTCGCGCGGGGGCTGATAGAAGTGGGCGTGGATGACGACGCTGCGGGGGGTCACGGTCACCGACGGGCGAGCACGGTGTCCACGGCGCCCAGAATGTCGGGGAACACGCCGTCGCGGTGGTCGATCCGCTCGGCGAGCGCCGCCGCCGCGGCCTGGCGGTCCGCCCCCGCATCCGGCGTCAGCGCCTCGAGCAGGGAGTCGGCGTCGCCGCAGTGGAGCCCGAAACGCTGCTCGGCATAGTCGGCGGCGGCGCCCGTCGAGATGATGAACTGCCAGTCGGACGACTGCGCGAGCAGCAGCTGGCGGGCGGCAGCCGCCACGACGGGCCGCGCCCACGCGGTGGCCACGCCGAACGGGGCCGCCGTCCAGAAGCGGTTCTCGAGGGGCCAGAGGCGTTCCCAGGTCCAGCGGGTTCCCGGGTTGAGCCACATGCTGTGGTCACCGTGCGCGCCCCATGATCCCTCGGTCAGCCGGATGCGCTGCTGCCGGAGGCGGCGGCCCACGTGACCCGAGGCCGTGACCGGCTGGACGCCGCGCTGGCCCGCGAGCGTGCGGTACAGGGCGCCGAGGAAGTCCACGCCCTCGAACCACCAGTGCCCGAACAGCTCCGTGTCGAACGGCGCCACGATCACGCTCCCCGTGGACCGGGTCTTGGCGACGTCACCCAGCAGCCACGCGAAATGGCCGGCGTGTGTGCGCAGCCGCTCCGCGGCAGCGGCCACATCATAGGGCTGCTTCGCGCCGAGGTCGGTGTCGGGCCCCGTGACGCGCCACAGCTTGAGGCCACCCGGCCAGCGGATCTTGTGGAACTCGAGGTAGGCCGCGTCTCCCGGGTAGCCCTGGTGCCGGCTCCACACCTGCATGGACGACACGGGATCGCGCACGAGCGCCTGCACCGAGGCGTCGTCGGGTCGCGTGACGACGTAGGCGCGGTACGGGGACCGCTGCGGCGCGGCGGCGCCGTCGCCGGCGACGTCGTGCCGCTCGGCGTCGAACCGCTCCGCGCCCAGCGGGACGTCCGGATACGTGCCGAGCGGGTGTCCGGCCGCCGCGAGGTGCGAGTCCACGAAGAAGTAGTCGTAGCCGGCCTCCGCGAGGTGCTCGTCCACCCCGGCGCGGTCGGGTACGGGCACGGCGCCGGGCGGGGCCCACGGGCCCCGCGGCCGGTACGCGCACTCCGGCACCCAGCACCCCAGCGGCGGCCGGCCGAACAGCCGCCGGTGCTCGCGCGCCCCCACCAGGAGCTGCAGGCGGATGCTCTCGTCCCGGCCCAGGAGCGGGAGGTAGCCGTGCGTGGCCGCGGAGCTCGCGATCTCGATGCGGCCGGCCTCCTCGTGCCGCCGGAACTCGGCCACCAGGTTGCCGTCGAGGGCGTCGAGCAGGCGGCCGAGCCGCTCCAGCCGGTCGCGCCACCAGGCGGCCAGCGCGATCAGATGATCGTCGCCCGTGGCGGCCAGGTCGGTGGGCGCGCGACGGGCGGCGCGCAGCCGCTCCTCCAGGAAGTGCTCGAACTCGGCGGGGAAGTCGGGATGGGCGAGCTGGTTCGCCAGCACGGGCGTGATCCCGAGGGTGAGCGGCGCCGGAATCCGTTCCGCGTCCAGCTGCCGCAGCTGCTCGACCAGCGGGAGGTACGTGTCGAGCGCCGCCTCACACAGCCAGTCGCTGCCGTGCGGCCAGCGGCCGTGGTGCAGCACCCACGGCAGGTGGCTGTGCAGCATCAGCACGAAATCGGGGCGGCTCATGCCTTGTCCCGCCGGCGCTGGGCGGCGCGCTGGTAGGCCGCCTGGTAGCGGCGCGCCGACGGCGCCCAGCTGTGGTCGAGCCGCATGGCCTGCCGCACCAGCCGGTCCCAGCGGACCCGGTGGTGGAAGGCCGTGACGGCCCGGCTCAGGGCGGACTCGAAGGCGTCCGCCCGATACGACTCGAACATGAAACCGGTCACGTCGTCCTTGATGGTGTCGTTGAGGCCGCCGACCCGGCGCGCCACCGGCAGCGCGCCGTACCGCTGCGCGCGCATCTGCGTGAGCCCGCACGGCTCGGACTGCGACGGCATGAGCAGGATGTCCGCCCCGGCCAGCAGCCGATGCTCGGCGCGCTCGGTGAAGGCCAGCGGCACGATCACGCGGTCGGCCGCGCGCCCCGCGAACTCCACCAGGGCCCGCTCGTACCGCGGCTCGCCGCGGCCCAGGAACACGAACTGCGCGTCGGCTTCGAGCAGGTGGTCGTTCGCGAGGATGAGGTCGAGGCCCTTCTGCTCCACCAGGCGGGCGGTCATCGCCACCAGCGGCACCCGAGACCGCTGGCGCAGCCCGTAGGTCCGCTGCACGCCGCGCTTGCAGCGAGCCTTGGCCGTGGGATCCGCGGGCCCGAAGTGCGCCGTGATGTACGGGTCGGTTTCCGGGTTCCAGAGGTCGTCGTCGATCCCGTTCAGGACGCCGAGGAAGCGGTCGCCCATGGCCGCGTAGTGCTGGTGCAGCCCGAAGCCGCCCTCCGGCGTGCGCAGCTCGGCCGCGTGGGTGGGGCTCACCGTGGTGGCCACGTCGCAGAAGGCCAGCCCGCCCTTGAGGATGTTCACGTGGCCGTACCACTCCATGAACCGCCAGTCGTACAGGCTGGCGGGCAGCCCGATCTCGGCGAGCACGCCGTAGCGATAGTGGCCCTGGAAGGCGGCGTTGTGGACCGTGATCACCGCGCCCAGCCGGTCGTAGAACGGCCGGCCGGCGTACAGCGTCCGGAGCGCGATGACCGAGAACGTGGTGTGCCAGTCGTGCGCGTGCAGCACGCCCGCGTCCGGCGCGATCCAGGGCAGCGCGTCGAGGGCGGCGCGGCTGAAGAACGCGAACCGGACGGCGTTGTCCGGGTAGTCGGATCCCTCGCCGTAGATCTCCGGGCGGTCGAAGAAGCCGGCGTGCTCGACGAAGAACACGCTGGGGGACGCCTCGTCGCCGGTGTGCCGGTAGATGCGCGCCACCTCGCGGCGGCTCCCGACGACGACCTCGAACGGCTCCCCGACGGGCTCGATCTCGGTCTCGCGCGCCAGGGTGAAGCGGTGCAGCGGGAGGATGACCACCACCCGCTGTCCCGCCGAAACCTGGAACTCCGCGAGGCCGCGCACGGCCTCGGCGAGCCCCCCGGTCCGGGCAAAGGGCCAGTACTCGGCGACCAGGTGGACGATGGTGGCGTTCCCGGGCAGCGGTGGGAGGGGTGCCCGGGGGGTCCGCTGAAGGCGTGGGGCGCGCTCCTGCATGACCGGTCTCTCAGATGGTCGGCGGATCGTCGACCGACGCGCCGCCGTTCAGGGAGGGGGCGTAGTACTCGCGGCCGTACTGCTGGACCATCCGCCGGGCCGTGAACCGCGACCCGGCCTCGCGCAGCGCGTGCTTCATGCGGTCGGTCCAGCCCAGCGGGACGCCGCGGGCGTCCCGCTGATAGAACAGCGGGACGATCTCTTGCTCGAGGATCTCGTACATGTGGCGCGCGTCGTGCGCGTCGGGCTGCTCGTCGGTGGGGCGCGGAATGGCCCAGCCGTTGCGGCCGGTCCAGCCTTCCGCCCACCAGCCGTCCATCGTGCCGAGCTGCGGCACGCCGTTGAGGGCGGCCTTCATGCCGCTCGTCCCGCAGGCCTCCATCGGCACCCGCGGAACGTTCATCCAGAGGTCCACGCTCTGCACGAGCCGGTGGGCCAGGTGCATCTCGTAGTCCTCGAGGAACGTGATCCGGCCCTCGAAGACCGGGTCGCGCGCAAAGCTGTACACGCGCTGGAGCAGGTGCTTGGCGGGCTCGTCGGCCGGGTGCGCCTTGCCGGCGAAGATGATCTGCACCGGCCGATGCCACTCGGTGATCAGGGTGCGCAGCCGCTCGGGATCGTGGAACAGCAGGTCGGCGCGCTTGTAGGTCGCGAACCGGCGCGCGAAGCCGATGGTGAGCGCGTTGGGGTCGAGGAGCGTGCCCGCCGCGACGAGATGCGCCGGCTCCTTCCACTGGGTGCGCCAGCGTCGCCGCGCGTCGTCGCGGATGAAGTCCACGAGGCGCGCGCGCAGGTAGCTGTGGACCTGCCACAGGAGCGCGTCGTCCATCGTGAGCACCGCGTCCCACATCCCCGGCCGGTCGCGCCGCGCGCCCCAGTCGTCTCCCAGGTGCGCCCGCACGAGATCCATGATGGGCCGCGCCATCCACGTGGCGAGGTGCACGCCGTTGGTCACGTGGGCGATCGGCACCGCCGCGCGTTCGCGGTCGGGCCAGAGCACGTGCCAGATGTGACGGGTCTCCTCGCCGTGCAGGGCCGAGACGCCGTTGACCGCGCCGCTCAGGCGGATGGCCAGCGCGGTCATGTGGAACATGCCGTGGTCCTCCACCGGATGGCGGCCGAGCGCGAACACCGCCTCGGGATCGACACCCATCTTGCGGCAGAACTGTCCGATGCAGAGCTCCAGCCGATCGCGTGCGAACCGGTCGTGACCGGCGGGCACCGGCGTGTGGGTGGTGAACAGGCTCCGGCGGCGGACGTCCGCCACCCCCTGCGCCAGCGGCATGCCGCCGCAGACCAGCTCCCGCAGCCGCTCCAGGAACATGAATGCCGCGTGACCTTCGTTGGCATGCCACGCCCCGGGGGCGATGCCCAGCCGGCGGAGCAGGCGGACCCCGGCCACGCCGAGCACCCACTCCTGCCGGAGCCGCATTTCCGCGCCCCCGGCGTACAGCTTGTGCGACAGCGCCTGGTCCTCGGGGTGGTTCCGCTCGAGGTTGGTGTCCAGCAGATAGAGCGGCACGGAGCCGACGCGGAGCAGCCAGGCCCCGACGTGCACGTCGCGGTCGCCGCAGGGGAGGGTGACCAGATACGGGCTGCCGCTCTCGTCGAGGACCGGGACCAGCGGGGACCGGCTCGCGTCCACCGGGTCGTCGATGTCCTCCTGCCACCCGTCGAGCCGGATCCGCTGGTCGAAGTACCCCTTCGTGTACATGAGACCGATGCCCACCAGCGGAACGCCGAGGTCGGAAGCAGCCTTGCAGTGGTCGCCTGCGAGTACGCCCAGTCCGCCCGAGTAGATGGGAATCGAGTTGTGGAGCGCGAACTCCGCGCTGAAATACGCGATGGGCTGGTCCAGCGCCGGGAACGTCGTGCGCCACCACGTCCCTTCGCGGGTCAGGGCGCGCTGGAGATCGGCGCAGGCGCGATCGTAGAGCGCGAGGAACTCGGGATCCTGCGCGCAGGCGGCCAGGCGGGCGGGCTCGATGGCCTGCAGGATCTCGATGGGGTTGTGCCGGCTCTGACGCCAGAGGATGTCGTCGATGGCGCGGAAGAGGATCCGCGATTCGCGATGCCAGCTCCACCAGAGGTTGGTGGCCAGGCCCGCGAGGCCCGCGATGCGCTCAGGCAGCGCGGGCAGCTGTTCGGGTTTTGCCATGGGCAGGAAGCTAGCGGCTCGCAGGGGAGTTTCCAGACGCGGTGCACAGCCACCGTGAACGGCTGTACGGCCCTGCATAGAACCTTCATCACGATCTCAGCATCTTCACATGATCCCGGGGCCATTTTTGTCCGCATGGACAACGCGGACCTCTACAAGGGCCTGGCGGGTGGGCGCCTGTCCGGCGGCTTCACGCTGGACGAGGCGGCCCGGTTGCACCGCCACAGCACGGCCGGCAGGCGCGTGGTGTGCCCAGGCTGCGGTGGCCGGATGCTCGGCGTGGTGGGAAGCCAGCCGAGCGGCGGCCTCTCGCTCCTGCGGTGCCCGTCCTGCGGACGGGGCGTGGTGCTCGATCGTCCGCCGCCCGACGGCGCCGACTGACCGAACCGGCCGTGTGCGCGCGCGCCCTTGCCGAGTGGCAGGGGCGCGCGTTCCTTTTCGGGCCATGCTCGTTCCCGCACTCACATGTCGCTGATCGCCAGGCTCCGCACTCTCTTTACGTTCGGCCAGGGGGTGTTCCGGGGTTTGCCGGATGCCCGCCTCGGTGATGATCCGGTTACGCTGTTCGCCGACTGGTATGCTGCGGCCGGGCGCGCGGGCATCTATCTCCCGGAGGCCGCCGCTCTCGGAACCGCGTCACCCGACGGCATGCCCGCCGTCCGGATGGTGCTGCTCAAGGGGTTCGACGCGCGGGGGTTCCGCTTCTACACGAACTACGAGAGCCGGAAGGGCCGCGAGCTGGAGGCCAACCCGCGCGCGGCGCTCACGTTCCACTGGGCCGTACTGGAGCGTCAGGTGCGGATCGAGGGGAGCGTGGCGCGGCTCCCGCAGACCGAGTCCGCGGCGTACTTCACCTCGCGCCCGCGGGGCAGCCGCATCGGCGCGTGGGCGTCCCGCCAGAGCGACGTGCTGGACCGGCGCGAAACGCTGGAGGGGCGCGTGGGGGAGTTCGAGCGGCGCTTTGCGGGCGCGGACGTGCCGCTCCCGCCCTTCTGGGGCGGCTACCAGCTTGCGCCGTCTCGCATGGAGTTCTGGCAGGGACGGGTGAACCGGCTGCACGACCGCGTGCTGTTCGAGCGGACCGCCGCGGGCTGGGAGAGTCGCCGGCTCTATCCGTGATCCATGACGGGCGCGGCGGCCGCGGCCGCGCGGCCGCCGCGCCCGCGCGCCGGCGCCTCCCGCTCGAGCGCCAGGGCGACGATCCGCGCGAGCGCCGCGTCGAACTCGTAGCCCGCCTTCTCGGCCGATTCCATGAACGACACGCCCTCGGTGAGGTCCGGGTTGGGATTCACCTCGAGCACGAACGGGCGGTCGTCCGGCGTGAGCCGCAGATCGAGCCGGGCGTAGTCGCGGCATCCGGTGACGCGATAGGCGTCGAGCGCCGCCCGGTGCACGCGGCGCAGCGCGCGGCGGGAGAGCCGGGCCGGACACACCGTGAAGACGCGGTGGTACTCCTCCTTGAGCGGATTCCACTTGGCGTCGAAGCTGATGATGTTGGGATGGTCGTCCGGCAGGTCCGAGAAGTCGAACTCGATGATCGGCAGCACCTCGGGCGCGCCGTTGCCCCACACGGCGGCGTGCAGCTCGCGCCCCTCGATGAACTCCTCCACGAGGATGGACGGGCCGAACTCCCGGTGCACGTACGCCACCCGCTCGAGCAGCGCCGCGTGGTCTCCGACCACCGACTCCTTGCTGACGCCGGCACTGGCGTCCTCGCGTGACGGCTTGACGATCAGCGGATAGCGCAGGCCGTGGCGCCGCGGGATGCGCGGTTCGTGGAGAATCCGGAAGCGCGGCGTCGGCACGCCGTTCGCGAGCAGGAGGTGCTTGGTGAGCCCCTTGCGGCGCAGCAGCGAGAGCACGAACGGCGGCGCGCCCGTGTAGGGAACGCCGTGCACCTCGAGCACGCCGGCGATGTGCGCCTCGTGCTCGGGATCCTCGCGGTAGTGCTCGACGAGGTTGAACACCACGCGCGGGCGGCGGCGTCCGCGGAGCAGGCGCTCCAGCACGTCCACGTCGTCGCGGATGTTCACGAGGCGCGCCGCGAACCCGCCACGCCGCAACGCCCGCGTGACGGCGCGGTACTCCTCCATCACGGTCGCGACGTGGATGTCGTACTCCGGCTCGAACGAGAGCGATGCCGGGTCGACGTCCCGGATCTTCTCGTACTCGTCCTCGCCAACGTGGTTGAAGAGGACCACGACGGAAACGGGTTGCTTGGTCATTGCCGGTTGCGCCTCCCTCAAGATTGCTAGCTTGAGGGGGGGGGAGGCAAGGGTCGTGACCGGATTCGCACCGCAACCCAACGCATGGCAGTGCGGACCGTTCGCGCTCAGGCACGCGCTCCTGGCGCTCGGGGTCGTGGCCGACGACGACGTCCTCACGCACGTCGCGCGCGCCACGGAGTACGGGACGGACGAGCGGGATCTCGCCCGTGCCGCGGTCCACTACGGGTGCGTGCTTGCCTGCGAGCGGTTCGATGCGCCCGGCGCGGCGCAGGCCGCCCTCACCGGCCACCTGCGGGCCCGCCGGCCGGTGCTCCTCTGCGTCGACGGATGGGCCCACTGGATCGCGGCCGTCGGCATCGAGGGCGAGGCGGTCATCGTGGTCGACAGCCGGCTGGCCGACGTGTTTCAGGTCCAGTCGTGGTCCACCCTCGCGCCGCGCGTCGCCTACCCGTCCGGACGCGGTCCCGTGTGGTACGACCTGCATCCGGTCGTTCCGCGGCGCGCCCGGGCGTTCCCCGCCAGGTTCTCCCTCGCGCTCGCCGACGTCCTCCGCGCCCCGCACGAGCGGGACCTGAGCCGCGACTGGGGGCGCTATCTCGCGGGACTCACCGCGGTGAGCTGCGCCGACGGCCCGCAGGGGGAGTGGACCGTCTCCGTGGGCGACGTGCTGCGACACGAGGCCACCACGCTGCGCACGCGGCTTCCCGCGCCGGTGCGGCGGCGCGCGGAGCGGGAGCTCGCGCACGCGGCCTTCGTGGCCGACACGCACGCGCTCGAGGCGCCGCTCGACCAGGTGGCGGCACTCGTGCGCCTCGCGGCGCGGCTCGCCGCGGCCTGACCCTGCGCGACCGGAAAGCGGAGCGGGCCGGTCGCGTTTCAGGGTCGGGCATCGGGGCGGCGCGGTAAGTTCCACGGAGTCGCTCCAACCGGGACGCTATCGCCGTGATGTTCTCCCTGTCCGAACGCCAGCGCGCCGTGCTGCACGCGGTGTGCGACACCCTGCTGCCGAGCATCACCCGCGATCACGACCCGGCGGGATACTTCGCGACCGGCGCGCTCGTGGCCCGCACGCCGGCGCGTGTCGAGCAGATGCTCGCCCTGCTCGCCAACCCGCACGATCAGGCGCGGCTCAAGCTGCTGCTCGCGGTGCTCGACTCCTCGGCCGCGAACTTCGCGGTGGGCGGCGGCTTCCGTTCCTTTGCGGACATGGATCCGGCCACCCGCGAGCGGGTGCTCACCGGGTTCGCGCACTCGTCCGTCACGCTGCGCCGCGCCGGGTTCCAGGCGCTGAAGCGGCTCTGTCAGGTGGCGTACTTCTGCTTCCCCACCGCCGACGGGCGCCACCCGGCATGGGAGGCGGCGGGGTATCCCGGGCCGCTCCCGCAGCCCAAGGTGGAGGTGCCGCCGCTCGCGGTGCTCGCGGTGGACGCCGACAGGACGCTCGAGGCCGATGTGGTGATCGTGGGCTCGGGGGCCGGGGGCGGTGTGGTGGCCGGCGACCTGACGGCCGCGGGCCGGGACGTGATCGTGCTCGAGAAGGGGGGCAATCCGTCGTCGCGGGACCTGACGCAGGTGGAAGGAGAGATGTTCAACGAGCTGTTCCTCGACCGCGGCATGATCATGACCGACAGCGGGTCCATGCCGGTCCTGGCGGGGAGCTGCCTGGGCGGCGGCACGGTCATCAACTGGACGACGAGCTTCGCATTGCCCGAGCCCACCCGCGCGGAGTGGGACCGCCGCTCGGGCCTCGCGCTGTTCGAGAGCCCCGCGTTCGGCGAGTCGCTTGCCCGGGTCCAGGTGCGGCTCGGCGTCGGCACCCGGTGGAGCACTCCCAGCGGGCGCGATCGGCTGTTCGAGGCCGGCGTCCGCGCGCTGAACTGGCCGGTGGAGCCCATTCCACGCAACGTCACCGACTGTCTGGAGGGGCTGGAGTGCGGCTACTGCACGTATGGCTGCCGGCACGGGGCGAAGAACTCGACGGCAAGCACGTACCTGCGTGACGCGGCCGCGGGCGGGGCCCGGCTCGTGCCGCACTGCACGGTGGATCGCATCCTCGTCGAAGGCGGACGCGCCGTCGGCGTCCGCGGCACCGTCCGCCGCCCGGACGGCGGCACGCACGCCATCACGGTCCGCGCCCGCGCGGTGGTCGTGGCGTGCGGCGCGATCTGGACGCCCGTCCTGCTGCGGCTCTCGGGACTCACGAACGAGCGCATCGGGCAGAACCTCCACCTGCATCCGGTGAGCGCGATGGGCGCGTTCTTCGGTGAGCGGGTCGAGCCCTGGGGCGGGGCCATGCAAACGCGATACTGCGCCCAGTTCGCGGACATGGACGGCCAGGGGTACGGCGCCCGCTTCGAGACGGGGCCCATGCACTTCGCGCTGCCCGCCAGCGCGTTCGGGTGGGCAAGCCCGCGGCAGCTGCGGGAGGACGTGGGGCGGCTCGCGCACATGGGCCACGTCGGGATCCTGCTCCGCGACCGGGATGCCGGGCGCGTCGTGCCGAACCGCTGGGGACATCCGCGCGTCCTGTATGACGTCTCGCAGTACGACGCGGCGCACATGCGGCGGGCACTGGAGGCCTCCGCGCGCATCATGGCGGCGGCCGGGGCCGAGGAGCTGTTCACGCTCCAGACGCCGCCCACGCGCTGCCGGCCGGAGGGAACCGGGTGGCTCGACCGCTTCATGGCCCAGGCGGACGCCACGGGATACCGCCGCCTGCGGATGTCGTACGTCTCGTTCCACCAGATGGGCACGGCCGCGATGGCCGCGGGTCCCGGACGGGGTGCGGTAGACGGCGAAGGCCAGAGCTTTGACGTGAAGGGGCTCTACGTGGCGGACGGGAGCACGTTCCCCGCGCCGAGCGGCGTGAACCCCATGATCACCATCATGGCCGTGGCGGACCACGTGGCCGGGGCGATCCACACCGCGTTGTGACGCGCACACCTGGCGCCCGCGCGCTCGTCGCCGTGACGGGCAGGGGCGGGCGGCCCTCCAGGAGTTCCCGGCCCGCGGACGCACCTCTACCCGTGCGGCTGCCGGATCGAGGACATGATCTTCTGGGTCCCGCAGTCCGGCCGGCTCGCCCTTGGCGTGAGCATCCTGAGCTACGCAGGCGCCCTCCGGCTCGGCGTGGCCGTCGATCAGGAGGTCATCCCGGCGCCTGACGAGCTGGTGCGCGGGTTCGCGGAGGCCATCGAGGAGATGCTGCGGGACCTGCCGGCGCAGACCCCTACATCGAAACCGACCCCCGCCTGAAGTCGGACGGGTCGAGCAGCGCGTTCACGAGCACCGGGCGCCCGGTGGCGGCCAGCGCCTGCGCTCGCCGTAGCCCGTCCTCCACCTCGGCCGTGCGGCGGACCAGGATGCCCTCGCCGCCGTACCCCTGCGCCACGGTGTGGTAGTCCGTCGCGCGCAGCGCCGTCGCCACGTCGTCCCCCAGCGCGGGCACCTGCTCGCGGGCGATCTGCGTCCATGAGCCGTCGGTGCCGACGACGGCGATCACGGCAATGCCGTGACGCACGAACGTGTCGAACTCGGCCAGGCTGAACGCGGCGGCGCCGTCGCCGTAGAGCAGCCAGATCTCGGCGCCGGGCCGCGCCACCGCGGCGCCCAGGGCGAAGCCGCCCCCCGCGCCCAACGTGCCGAACGGGCCCGCATCGAGGTGCCGGAGCGGCCCCCGTGGCGCGAGGATGTATGCCGCCGTCGCGGCGAAGTCTCCGCCGTCGAGCACGAAGACACTGTCATCCCGCGCGATTGCGTCGACGGTGCGGCACAGCGCCACGGAGTCCACCCGCTCGGACGGCGCCGCTGCGCGGTCGGCGATCTCCCGTTCGCGGGCCTCGTCGCGCTCGCGGCACTCGTCCATCCACGCGGAGCCGCGTTCGTGGCCCGCGGCACGGGCGGCCAGCGCCGCCAGCGCGTGGCCGGGGTGTCCCACCAGCGTCACGGCAGGCCGCCGGTTCAGCCGCGCCTCGCGCCGGCTCAGGTTGAGCGCGATCACCGCCGCGCGGGAGAAATGGCGCCCGTAGTCGAGACGGAAGTCGCACGGGACGCCGGCCAGGATCACGAGATCGGCGGCACGAAGCGCCTCGCGGCGGCGGTGTCGCAGGAGCAGCGGATGGGAGCGACCGAGGAGGCCGCGCGCCATGCCGGACAGGAAGGTCGGCAGGCCGAGTCGCCCGACGGCGGCCAGGAGCGCGCGGGCGGCGACGGGATCGACCGCCTGACTGCCGATGAGCAGGACCGGACGCGTGCTTCGCGCCAGGAGCTTCACCGCCCGCCCGAGCGAAGCGGCCGGGGGGAGCGCGGGCAGCCCCGCGGCAGGAGAAGGAGCGGCGTCCGCCGGCGAGCCGCCGAACATCCGCGCCAGATGCCGGCGCAGGTACCAGCGCTCGACGCGGGCGCGCACGGATCGGGGGGCGGCACCGCCGCCGACCTCGTACCACTGACGGACCAGTGCCTCCGGATACAGCACGTCCGCGGGACACTCGAGAAACACCGGTCCGGGCACGCCGGACCGCGCGGCCGTCACCGCGCGGTACAGCAGCGGAACGAGGTCCGCGACCCGCCGGGCGCGCGCCGCCCATTTGACGTGCGGGCGCACGAGCGCCAGCTGATCGATGTCCTGAAGGGCGCCGCGGCCCCGCAGCACGGTCGGCGCCGCGCCGCCAAGCAGCACGACCGACGACTGTGCGAGCTGCGCGTTCTTCACGGCCGTGATCGCGTTCGCGACGCCGGGCCCGGCGGTCACCGCGGCGACGCCGATCCCGCCCGTGAGCCGGGCGAGGGCGTCCGCCGCGAAGACGGCGGCCGCCTCGTCCCGGACGTCGATCACGCGGACGCCGGCCTGCTTGGCGCCCACCAGAATCGGGGAGATGTGCCCGCCGCACAGCGTGAAGAGGACGGGGACGTCGAGGCGGCGGAGCGCGGCTCCGAGACGGGCGCCGCCGCCGGCCGCCTGCGCGTCGGTCATCGCCGCGGCAGCCCCCGGAGGCCGTCCACGAGGCGTGCGACCTCCAACTCCGTCGTGTAGCACGCGCAGCCGGCGCGCACCAGCCCGGCCGGCTGCTGGCCCAGACGCGCCACGACGGTCTGCGCGTAGAAGTCGCCGTGGGAAACGAACACGGCGCGGTCGGCCAGCGCGCGCGCGACCCGCTCGCTCGGCAGGCCGTCCACCACGAAGCCGACGGTGGGGGTGCGCGGCGCCGGCGCCGGCGGGCCGTAGGCGCGGATGCCGGGGATCGTGGCGAGCGCGTCCCACAGCGTGCGCACCAGCGCCGCGCCGCGCGCATGCAGCGCGTCGAGCGTGGCGCGGAGCCGCGTCCGGAGGCCGTCGCCATCGCCGGCGAGCGAGGCCAGCCACTCCACGCCGGCCGCCGCCCCCACGATGCCTTCGTGGTTGAGCGTGCCGGTCTCCCCGCGCTCCGGCGGCCCGTCGGACGCGGGCGCGAGCCTCGGGAACGGCGTCTCCGCCAGCAGGTCGCGGCGCATCCACAGCACGCCCAGATGGGGGCCGTAGAACTTGTAGGGCGAGCAGGCGAACGCGTCGCAGCCCATGGCGCGCACGTCCGGGAGCGCGTGCGGCGCGTAGTGCACGCCGTCCACGAAGCACAGGCCGCCCACCGCGTGGACGAGCACGGCGGCGCGGGTCACGTCGGTGATGGTGCCGAGCGCGTTCGAGGCGGCGCCGATCGCGAGCAGCCGGGTCCGCGGCGTCACGCAGCGCTCCAGGTCGCGCCAGTCGAGGGTGCCGCTCGCCGGATCGAGCCGCACCGTGCGCACGACCAGCCCGCGGTCGCGGGCAGCCTCCACCCACGGATCGACGTTCGCATGATGGTCCAGCTCGGTGACGACGATCTCATCGCCGGCCGCCCACCGGCGCGCGAGGGCGCGCGCGAGGTGCATCGTGAGCGTCGTCATGTTGGCACCGAACAGGATCTCGTCCGGGGTGCCGTTCAGGAACTCGGCGAACACCTGCCGCGCACGCGCCAGGGCCATGTCGGTCTCGATGGAGCTGGGGTAGGCCCAATGCGTGTTGGCGTTGTGATGATAGAGGTACCGCGTCATCGCCTCCGGCACCGCCCGCGGCACCTGGGTGCCGCCCGGACCGTCGAAGTAGGCGACGGGCGTTCCATGGTGAACGCGGTCGAGCGCGGGGAAGTGCGATCGGATGGTCTCGACGGTGGCGACGGCTGCGGATGGCATGCGATCCTGCGGGCGGAGAGGCGCCTCCAAGTGTAGGGAACCGGTCCCGGCCCCGCCAGCGGCGTGCGCCACCTACCACCAGGAACGCAGGATCACGACCAGACTCGAGGCGGCGGAGATCAGCAGGATGGCTGGGCGCGTGTAGCCGCGGTCGAGCACGCGCGCGGCCCGGCGCGAAACGAGAAACCCCAGGAGGATCCCCGGCACGAGGTACGCCGCCAGTCGCAGCTGCCGGAACCCGAACTGCCCCACGATGCCGAGGCCGACGAGCGACAGCGTGACGCCGATCAGGAAGAACGCGGCGAGCGTCCCGCGAAGGCGCGGGCCGGGCTCGCGCTGGTAGAGCAGGGCAATTGGCGGGCCGCCGATTGAGACCGCCGTCCCGAGGAGCCCGGACAGCGCGCCCGCCGTGACGAGGCTGCCGGGGGCCGGGGGCACGTGCAGGCCGGAGGCGCTCAGCGCCACGGCCACGAGGACGAGCACGCCGGACCACAGGCCGAGCGACGCCTGCGAGACCGTGGCGAGCAGTGCCGCCGCGGCCGCGATGCCGGCGATGCGTCCGACCAGGGCCCATCCGAGATCACGCCAGACGATGCCGCCCCGATCGTGGTGGGCGAGCAGGGCCGTGAGCACGATCGACGCGGCGAGGATCGGCCCCGGGACGAGGGCCGGAGCGAACAGGAGAAGCAGGGGAACGGCAAAGAGCCCGAGTCCGAATCCCACGGCGCCTTGGAGGGCCGCGCCGATGGCGATGATGAGACTCGTGAGCAGAAAGGTGCGCGGATCCACCGGAGCCCTGGGCGAGAGGCGTGCGAAGTCTGCCCGGGCCGCCCCGCGGGCACAAGCGCGCGATGGTCCAAACGAGAACGCCCGGCCGGGGCCGGGCGTTCAGGGATGCCGATCCGCGATCGCGATCAGCCGCGGCGTCGCGGCGGCGATGACGAGCGGCTCGGCGGGGACGATGACCGGCTCGGCGGGGACGACGACCGGCCGGTGGACGGCCTGGACGGCGTGGCGCGCGGCGGCGCGGACGGTCGGCTTGGCGTCGCGCGCGGTGTGGACGTGCGATCCGGCGTCGAGCGCGTGGAAGGGGGCGTGGAGCGCGACGGTGGCGACACGGTGCGCGTCGTCGTGCGCGGCGGAGACACCTCACGGCTCGGCGTCCGGCGCTCGAGGCTGCCGCCCGACGACCGGCTGGTGCTTCCGGAGCCGACCGTCCCCTGCGGCTGCCGGCCGCTGGAACGGTTGGCGTCCGAGTTCGGCGCGTCGCCGTTCACGCGCCGCGGCGTGATTTCCCGGATCCCGTTGCTGGTGGGCCGACGCGCGTCGGACGCACCCGATGAGGGCTGTGCCGGCACGCGACCACGCGTGACCTCGCCGGTGACCGGCGTCGACGTCGAGGGGATGACCCCACGCCGGCCGGTCGTCGCGGGATTCCGCGACTCCGGAGTGGTGGGACTGGACGGCGCGTCCACCGTGCGCCGGCGACCGTTGACGGTTGGCAGCGTCGTGGACGGGCTGGCCGCGGTTCCAGTGGGCCGGCGCCGCGCCTCGAGCGATCCGCTCCCCGTCCGGGGCGTGTTCGCGCTGGCCGGGGACGAGGTCACGCCTCGCCGCCCGGTGTTCGGCGTGACGGCCGGGGAGGACGCGAAAGCGCTTCCCGTTCCCGTGCGGCGCCGCGCGGTCACCGCGCCCTGGCTCAGCCCGTAGCGATCGTCCTGCGACTTGAAGGCGTACGAGCCCCTTGCGCCCCGCCCGGTGTAATCCCGGTACCCGCCGCCCGTGTAGTAGCGATTGCCGGGGTAGGACGGTACGACGTAGTACGGGTAGTACGTGTAGCGATACGGATGCGGACGATACCAGCCGTAGCCCCAGCCCCACGGATCGTATCCGTACCAGGGGTCGTACCACGGATCGTACCAGTACCACGGATCGTACCAGCCGTAGCCAAGGCCGATGCTGAACCCCACACCGCTGCCCCAGTAGTGCCCGTGATACGACGGGCCGTACAGGGACAGACGGTAGGTGGAGTAGCTGGCGTCGGATATGTACTGGTCGGCGATCTCGTAGCGGATCACGTCGTAGTCGAACCAGGCGCCGCCCGACATCTGCTGCACGAGCGCCAGCAGGTCGGCCTCGGCGTCGTTCCCCACGCCGAACGCGGCGGAGCGGTAGTCCCAGTGACGGTTCAGCGCGAGCCCTTCGAACTGGAACGGATCGCGCGAGACGGCCGCGAGCACCACACCCGGGCCCGTACCGTCGTAGACGCGGAACGCTTCGGCGTCGCCTCGGCTGCGGACTTCATAGTCGCGGCCGGCGCGAACCCATGCGTCGTCTTCCGGATCGAGCGGGAACAGCACGCGGACCCGCCCGGACGGCTCGGCGTGGAGGATCACCACGAAGCCGTCGAGCCCCGTGCGCACGTAGGCGCGGACCTTCTCGGTCCGTTCGATGTAGTCGCCCTTGTTCAGCCAGACCCGGATGGCGGGGTCCTGGCTCGGGACGTTGGCCACGACCGGGGTCGCGGCAACGGACGCGAAGACTGTAAGCAGGATCGGCAACATGGGGCACCTCTCAATCTGGCTCGGCGCGGCGCCGCTACCGATGCGGCTGGGGCGCTGTCCGCTTCCATTGTATAGCCAGTTGCGTGCCATATGGCAAACTGTTTCATGATAACGGGTTACGATTATCCACGCACTCCAGTATGTCCACTTTCCCGGACAAGCGGTGGCCCCACACATCCACCTGCGCCGGATTGCCAGCTCCCACGATGGCGCCCGTCACCGCGGGCCGCGCGATCGTCCAGGCCACCGCGAGGGAAGCAACCGGTACGCCGTGACGGGCGGCAACGGGACGGAGCGCGTCGCGCAGCGCCCCTCGCGCCGTTGGACGAGCGTGCCGGCCACTCGCGTGCCGCCATCCCGCGCCTAGTTTCCGGGACGGAGGGAGTGCCCATGCCGCGCTCGATGTCGCCCGAGCACCGCCGCGAGCTCCTGCGTCTGGCCCATGCCGCGGTGGAGGCCGCCGTCCGCGGCGACGCACCACCCGCATGGCGCCGTGACGACGCGTCGCTCACGGCGCCGGGTGCCGCCTTCGTCACCCTGCGCGAACGCGCCTCCGGCGAGCTGCGCGGGTGCCGGGGGGAGGTCATGGCCGTGCGGCCCTTGGCCGAGTCGGTGATCGAAGGCGCCGTGGCCGCGGCCCTCGACGACCCGCGCTTTCCTCCCGTACGCGAGGAGGAGATCCCGTCGCTCGTGTTCGAGCTGAGCGTGCTGACCCCGATGCGCGCGGTGCGGCCGGACGAGGTCGAGGTGCCGCGGCATGGGGTGATGATCTCCCACCGCGGCCGCCGCGGGCTGTTGCTGCCGCAGGTGGCGCCGGAACAGGGCTGGGGACGCGACGAGCTGCTCGCGGGCGTCTGCCGGAAGGCGGGTCTGCCGTCCACGGCCTGGCGTGACGCCGGCGCGCGCCTCGAGGTCTTCGAAGCCGAGGTGTGGGGCGACGCCGACACGGCGGTGCCGTGATTCGCGGCCGATCGCAGGCGGCGTGCAGTCTGGACTGGCGGGCCCGCATCGCCGCGCTCGTAGCGCGGGCGCGGCGGCTGGAGCCGGAGGCGCCCAACGCGCTGATGCGCCCGCGGCATGGCGGCGGATGGAGCGCCGCGCAGGTTCTGGAGCACCTGGTGCTCGGCAGCGAGAGCTACCTCGCGGTCATGCGGCCGCGCGTGGAAGCGGGTGCCGCCACTCGAAGGGCGGACGCGCTCGCATGGCGCCCGCGGCTCGGGGGCCGAGTCCTGGTGCGTTCGATGGAGTCGCGGCGGCGGTGGCGGGCGCCCCGCATCCTGCGGCCGGGGCCGACCGCGCGGCCGCACGTCGTCGCAGCGTTCATCGAGGAAGCGCGCGAACTGGACTCCCTGCTCGCGCGGGCCGAGACGATACCGTGGAACGGCGTACGGTTCGCTTCACCGATCAACGCCTGGTTTCGACTGAACTTCGGCGACGGCTGCCTGATCCTCGTCACGCACGCCGAGCGCCACTTCGACCAGATCGACCGGGTGCTGGCGGAGGCCGGCCAGGCCGCCCCCGCGTAGGATCCGCGGGAGAGCACTGGCAGGGAGCGAATGGCGCCGTCGCGCTCAGACGCGGGCGGATGCGCGCTGGCGAGGGAAGGAGACCGGACGGATCGTCCGGCCTTCGAGCCGCTCCAGGCCCAGTCGACGGGCGGCCGCCACTGCGCCCGCAATCTCCTGGGCGTCCGGCATGCCCGCGATCTCGGGGTATCGATCGGCGCTGACGCGGCTCGTCGGCCGGTACTGCCCCATCAGGTTGACATACGTCCTGGGACCGAGTGTGCCGGCGATCCACTCGAGGATGGCGCGCGTGTCATCGAGGGCGCCCGGCATGACGAGGTGGCGCAGGAGTACGCCACGGATCGCGAGCCCGTCGGGGCTGATGACGAGCGGGCCCACCTGCCGGTGCATTTCCCGGATAGCCGCCCGCGCCACCTCCGGGTAGTCCTCCGCCTTGAGGTGGCGCCGCGCGCGGTCGGGCGACCAGCACTTGAAGTCCGGCAGGTAGATGTCCACGATGCCGTCGAGCAGGGCGAGCGTCTCGAGGCTGTCGTACGCGCTCGTGTTGTAGACCAGGCGCAGATTGAGACCCCAGTCCACCGCGTACGCCAGCGCCTCGAGGATTTGCGGGACGACGTGTTCGGGGGTCACCAGGTTGATGTTGTGACAGCCGCGCTCCTGGAGGCCGAGCATGAGACTCGCGAGCTGCTGGGGCGTGACGCCCGCTGTGGCCGGGCCGGGCGGCAGCCCCTGGCTGATCTCCCAGTTCTGGCAGAACACGCAGCGGAGGTTGCAGTGGCCGAAGAAGATCGTGCCGGATCCGTTCCAGCCGCGCAGGCAGTCTTCCTCGCCGAGGTGGGGAAACCAGCTGCTCACGACGGCGTAGCGGCCGGTCTTGCAGGCCGACCAGCGGTCTTCCAGGCGATTCACGCCGCACGATCGCGGGCAGGCCGTGCAGTGACGCAGGGTCTCGAGGGCGAGCATGGCGCGCTCGCGCAGGGTATCGGTTCCCAGATCGAGATAGGCTGGCCGCACGCTGACCGGACCCCAAAAAAAACCCGCCCGACCCCCAGCCGGTCGGGCGGGCTACTTCGCTTGGGCCGGGGCGTGTGACTGCGGGAGGACCTCCGTGCCCACTCGGGCGTTTCTTCGGAGGCAAGTCACCCTAGAAGCCCGACCCACGCGAACAGTAGGAGCGGGCGCGTGAAGTTTTCGGGAATTGGGTCTTAAGGGGCGGTCAGGACAACCGGTTGACTGACGACGGCCCCGGGACGTATTGCCGCCCGCAGCGCACGCAGGATGCTCCGCGCTGGCGGCACTCCCGTGGTCAGGTCGAGAATCGCCTGCGCAAGTACAGGCCCGGCCGAGATATACACCGCGCGCTGCAGGTGGCTCGGGGCGTACACGAGGCGCGCGATCAGGCCCGACAGCCACAGTCCGCGCAGCACGTCGCGACGCAGCGCGCGAGCGTAAATCCGCTCGACTCGATCGGGATTGAGCTCGCCTCGGGCGATGGCCGCCGCGGCCAGACGGGCGCTCAGGACTGCGCTGCTGATGCCTTCCGCCGTGAGAGGGTCCACCAGTCCGGCCGCGTCGCCAACGGCCATGACGCGATTGCGTATCCAGGGGCGCCCAGCCGGCCGGATGGGGACCACGTACCCCCGCGGGCGGGCGCCGCGCGCGCCGATCCCGAGCGCATCGCGATAGGC
>DAINBS010000009.1:0-24047 GCA_036732805.1 Gemmatimonadales bacterium
CCTGGACCTGCTCATCCGGATCTTCATGGACGCCGAGATGGTGGAGTGGCCGGTGGTACGGCAGCACGTGCCGGCCACGGCGCTCGACGCCCTGACCGCGCTCGGACTGCTCGTGACCGCGCGGCTATCTCCCGGGCACGCCCACGCCACCGTCCTCATGTATCCGTCGGAAGGCGGGATCGTCGTTTCGGACCTGAACGCCGATCCCGACCGGAACGCCGCCGAGCCGTCGCCGCCCGACGTGGTGTACCCGGCCATCACCAACAACACGCGCCGGTTCCTGGCGAACCAGGCGACGACGCCGTGCCAGCGCTTCCTCGAGCTGTGCAGCGGCACGGGGATCGCCGCGCTGCGCGCGTCGCGGTTTGCCGGGCAGGCGTGGGCGGTCGACATCACCGAGCGGGCCACGGTCTTCGCCAAGTTCAACGCTCGACTCAACGACATCACGAATCTCGTGGTCCTCCGGGGGGATCTCTACGAGCCGGTCCGGGGACTGACATTCGACCGTATCGTCGTGCACCCGCCGTACGTACCGGCCCGCGAGAACAAGTACGTCTTCCGGGATGGGGGCGAGGACGGGGAGGCCATCACCCGGCGCGCGGTCGCCGGTCTTCCCGAGTTCCTGGAGCCAGGCGGCCGCTTCTACTGCACGTGCCTGGCCACCGACCGGAAGGACGCCCCGCTGGAGCAGCGGGTCCGCGCCCTGCTGGGCGAGCGCCAGGCCGAATTCGACGTGCTGCTGGCCACGACGGGCGACGTTGACCCGCTGACCTACTATGCCAAGAAGGCGGTCAACCACCGCGGGACGTTCGCCGAGATCGGCGAGTGGCACGACCTGTTCGAGCGACTGGGAGTGACCAGACTCGTCCATGGGACCCTCGTCATCCAACGGCACCGGAACCAGGCGCCCGCCGTTACCACCCGCCGGCAATTCGGCCCGGGGCAGGGGTTCGCGGGGGGCGAAGACTGGCTGCTGGGCTGGGAGTCGGCCGCGGCGGACCCGAAGTTCCCGGCCTGGATCCGCGAGGCCCGGCCCTGGTCCTCCGCCCGGGCGGAGGTGGACATCTCCCTCCGGGCCGGCGACGGGATGCCCTGGGCCCCGACGAAGGCCACGATGCGGACGGATTGGCCGTTCGCCATCGCGGTGGATGGACCGCCGGTGGCGGCCGCTCTGGTGAGCCGATGCGACGGCCGGATCCCCGTGGCCGAGCACCTCGCGTTCTTCCGCGAATCGGGTGCCCTGCCTCCGGAGGTGCCGGACGACCAGTTCCTGACCCTCGTGAAGGTCCTGATCTCCGCCGGAATCCTGGGGATAGACGAGTTTCCGCTCCCCACCTATCCAGGACCGCCGGGCGTTGCTTGACACCCTCCGAGACGGCCCGTACCTTGGCCCTCCCGGCACGATTCCTCAGAGCACGGCGCCGAGGGGCGGTGCACGCTCCCCGGCGGTGCCGGCCGTTGTCCGACCCTGAGTAGGGAGGTCCTGCCGTATGGCCAAAGAGAGCACACAGAAGAAGATCGGTCGCGTCCGGCCTCCGCGCGTGAACATCACGTACGACGTAGAGACCGGCGGGGCCATCGAGGTCCGGCAGCTGCCCTTCGTGATGGGGGTGCTGGGTGACTTCTCGGGCCAGCCGGTGGAGCCGCTCGAGAAGCTCAAGGACCGGAAGTTCGTCGAGGTGACCCTGGACAACTTCGACGACGTCCTAGCCAGCATGAAACCCCACCTGCAGTTCTCCGTGGAGAACAAGCTGAGCGACGACCCCAACGCCGGGAAGATCGGCGTCGAGCTGACGTTCAACAGCCTCGATGACTTCGGTCCGGACGCGGTCGCGCGCCAGGTGGGCCCGCTCCGCGAGCTGCTGGACCTGCGCGCCAAGCTGGCCGATCTGCGCGGCACCCTGCAGGGGAACGAGAAGCTCGAGGAAATCCTGCAGTCGACCCTCAGCGACGAAGAGAAGATGAAGAAGCTCAAGGAGGAGATGGGAACCGGAGGCGGCGATGCCTGAGAAAGAAGCTGCCAAAGGCGCCGCGGAGGCGCAGAAGGTCGAGCTCGGCCTGCTGGATCAGATCGTCGACCAGGGCCGCCTCGGACGGGATGCCGCCGGCAAGGCCCGCGGCAAGGACATGATCAAGCAGTTCATCTCCGAGGTCCTCGCCGGCTCCATCACCATGGCGCGCGACACGGAGGCCATGCTCAACGCCCGGATCGCGCAGATCGACCAGCTGGTTTCCCGCCAGCTCGACGAGGTGCTGCACCACCCCGACTTCCAGAAGCTGGAAGGAACGTGGCGGGGCCTGCGCTACCTGCTGACGCAGAGCGAGACGGGCGAGACGCTCAAGGTCAAGGTCATGAACGTCCCCAAGAAGGATCTGCTGCGGGACCTGCAGCGGGCGCCGGAGTTCGACCAGAGCGCGCTGTTCAAGAAGGTCTACGAGGAAGAATACGGCGTGTTCGGCGGCTCGCCGTTCGGGGCGCTGCTGGGCGATTACGAGTTCGATCGGTCGGGGCAGGACATCGAGCTGCTGGAGAAGATCGCGCAGGTGGCGTCCGCCGCCCACGCGCCGTTCCTGACCGGCACGTCGCCCGATCTGCTCAACCTCGAGAGCTTCACCCAGATGGACGCCCCGCGGGACCTAGCCAAGATCTACGACAGCAGCGAGTTCGCCAAGTGGAAGGCGTTCCGGGCCACGGAAGACTCGCGCTACGTGGCGCTGACCCTGCCCCGCATCCTGCTCCGAGAGCCGTTCGGCAGCGACACCGTGCCCGTCGAGTCGTTCCAGTTCGAGGAGTCGGCCGGGGGCGGCGATCACGGGCGGTACCTCTGGGGCAACGCGGCCTGGGCACTGGGCGCCCGCGTCAACCAGGCCTTTGCGGCGTACGGCTGGTGCGCCTGCATCCGGGGCGTGGAGAGCGGCGGCCTCGTCGAGGAGCTGCCGGTCCACAACTTCCGGACCGACGCCGGCGACGTTGCGATGAACGGCCCCACCGAAGTCAACATCACGGACCGGCGCGAGAAAGAGCTGGCCGACCTGGGCTTCGCTCCGCTGGTGCGGCAGAAGGGAGCCGCCAACGCCTGCTTCTTCAGCGTCCAGTCGGCTCAGAAGGCCAGGGTGTACAACACCGACTCGGCCACGGCCAACGCCAGGATCTCGGCCCAGCTGCCGTACATCTTCGCCGTGTCGCGCTTTGCGCACTATCTCAAGGCCATGATGCGGGACAAGATCGGCGGCTACATGGCGCGGGAAGAGGCCGAGAAGTTCCTCAACAACTGGATCATGAACTACGTCATCGCCAACGACGACGCCCCGGCGTCCATGAAGGCGCAGCGGCCGCTGAAAGAGGCCCGGATCGAAGTGGTGGAGGTGGCCGGCAAGCCCGGCGCCTATCGCGCGGTCGCGTTCCTGCGTCCGCATTTCCAGCTGGACGAACTGAGCATGTCGATGCGGCTCGTGGCGGATCTGCCCGCCCCGGCCGCGTAACGACCAATCGCCTGCGCCTTCGGGCACACGTCCCGCAGGACCGCGGGAGCCGGGCAGCGGCGCCACTTTCGGAGGAGGAGCGAATGGCATTCGATGCGTTTCTCAAGATCGACGGCATCAAAGGCGAGTCGGTCGACAAGACCCACAAGGACGAGATCGTGCTGGAGAGCTTCAGCTGGGGCGTTGCCAACAGCGGGGCCGGATACGCCGGCAGCGCGGGCCGGGCCACCGGCAAGTCCAGCCCCTCCGACTTCTCGGTCGTGAAGAAGGTCGACAAGTCGAGCCCCGACCTGTTCGCGGCGTGCGCTTCCGGCAAGCACACCAAGGTCATGACGGTGACGGTGCGGAAGGCGGGCGGGACGCCGCTCGAGTACCTGGTCTACAAGTTCAGCGACGTCATGGTCTCGAGCTACCAGGCGGGCGGCAGCTCGGCGGGCGACCTGCCGGTGGAGTCCGTCTCCTTCAACTATGCGAAGGTCGAGATCTCCTACACTGCGCAGGACTCCAAGGGCGCCGGCATGTCTCCGGTGGGCACCGGGTGGGACTTCTCGCAGAATGTGAAGGTGTGACCGCGGCATGAACGCCCGGGAGCTTTACCAGGCCGGTAAGCTCGCCGAAGCCATCGAGGTGCTGACCGCGGAGGTCCGGAGCAATCCCACCGACGGTCAGCGCCGCACCTTCCTGTTCGAGCTGCTGTGCTTCGCGGGGGCCTTCGACCGCGCGGGCAAGCAGCTCGACGTGTTGGGGCAGGGGGGGCAGGAAGCGGCCATGGGCATGCTGCTCTATCGAGCCGCCCTGCACGCCGAGCAAACCCGGCAGCTGATGTTCGCCTCCGGCCAGCTCCCGTTCAGCACCCGGGATCCGGCGCCGGTGACCGGGAAGCTGAACGGCACGTCGTTCACCTCCCTCGTGGACGGGGATCCACGCATCGGGGGCCGGCTCGAGGTCTTCGCCGCCGGGGAGTATCTGTGGATCCCCTTCGAGCACATCGCGACCATCAGGATGGAGCCGCCCAAACGGCTCCGCGACCTCATGTGGATGCCGGCCATCGTACGCCCCAGCACGTCCTTCAAGGGCGGTGAGCTGGGCGAGGTCCTGCTTCCCGTGCTGACTCCCGGGGCCTGGAAACACGCCGATCCCGCGGTGCAGCTGGGGCGCGCGACCGAGTGGGAGGAGCTGGCCGATGGCCGCGAGGCTCCCGTCGGGCAGAAACTCTTCCTGGTGGACGAGGAGGAATTCCCACTGCTCGAAGCGCGGGAGCTCGAGTTCACCCCAGTTCAAAGCGCCGGCCGGTGATCGGCGAATGCCGCTGCCCGATACCCTCCTGACGCCCCTTCCCGGGGATCAGCCCTGCGGCGCTGATCTCCGATACGATCCGCTGTACGACAAGATCAAAGAGGCCCGGCGCGAGGACGACGACGCGCCACAGGGGGAGTGGGAGCGGCCCCGCAAGGTGGCCGACTGGCCGCAGGTCATCAAGCTCACCACCGAGACGCTGGAGAAGCGGTCCAAGGACCTGCAGATCGCCGTGTGGCTCACCGAGGCGCTTCTGCGCCGGGACGGGTGCGCCGGGCTGGGTGAAGGCCTGACCCTGCTCCACGGACTGGTCGAGCGATTCTGGGATCATGTCCATCCCCAGCTGGAGGACGGCGATGTCGAGCTGCGCGCCGCGCCGCTCGAATGGCTGGGCACCCGCCTCAACATCGCGGTGCGTCTTGTCCCGGCCACCGCCTCGGGAGTGAGCTGGATCAAGTGCCAGGAGTCCCGCACTGTCCCGGGCGAGCAGGAGGCCGAACAGGAAGAGTCCAAGGGCCGGGCCCGGCAGACCGCGATCGAGGCTGGTAAGCTGACCCCGGAGGACTTCGATCAGGCATTCGGGGCCACGCCCAAGCCCTGGTACCGCCAGTTGGTGACCGACGTGGAACGCGCGCAGGCGGCGGTCGAGGCACTGAACACACTGTGCGGGGAGCGGTTCGGCCGGGACGCCCCGAGCTTCATCCCGATGCGCGATGCTCTGGAGGAACTGCATCGCGGCGTGCAGGGCCTGCTGGCTCGGAAGCTGCAACTCGATCCGGACCCGGTTGACGCGGCGGCGGGCGGAGTTGCCGCGGGCGGAACCGGCGCGGCCGGCACTGCGGCGGCCGGAGGTGGCGCGGGCGGTGGCGGCCTGCCTGCGGAGCCGGTGGATCGGGCGGACGCCACCGCCCGTATGGTCGGCGCCGCGCGGTTCCTCCGGCGGGGCGAGCCCACCAGTCCGGTGTCGTATCTCATCCTCCGGGTGCTGCGGTGGGGCGAGCTGCGAGCCCAGGGCGCGGAGCTCGACCCACGCCTCCTCGAAGCGCCGCCAACGCAGGCGCGCACGCAGCTCAGGACGTTGCTGCTCGATCAGGATTGGCCGGGCCTCTTGGAGGCGGCTGAGACGATCATGGCCACGCCGGCTGGGCGGGGATGGCTCGATCTCCAGCGGTACACCCTCAACGCGTGCGTCGGCCTGGGTGCGGATTACGACGTCGTGGCCCGGGCCATTCGCCAGGAGCTGCGGGGGCTCCTGGCCGACCTCCCCGGTCTCGTGGACATGACGCTGATGGACGACATGCCCACGGCCGGCCCTTCCACGCTCACCTGGCTGCGGGAGGAGCATCTGCTCGGGGACGGGACGGCGGAGCGGACGGAGCCCGCCGCGCGTGCGCCGGTCGCGGCCGCGGCGCCTCACGATAGGGCGCTTCAGCGGGCCCTGAGCGAGGTGCGGGCCGGACGCACCCAAGCCGCGCTCGAGCTGCTGAAACGCGAGCTGGACCGCGAGCAGAGCCCGCGTGGCCGGTTTCTCCGTCAGGTGCAGCTTGCCAAGGTCATGCTCGAGGCCGGGCTCGACGCCGTCGCCGCGCCCACGCTCGAACAGCTCGTGACCCAGATCGACACCCAGAAGCTGGAGGAGTGGGAGGCGGGGACGGTCGTGGCCGAGCCGCTGGCTCTCCTCTACCGGTGCCTCCAGCGGACGGGCGGTGACCCCTCGGCCATGCAGACGCTGTTCCTCCGCATTTCCCGCCGCGATCGCCAGCATCGGATCGAGGCGGGGGAGACGAAGGGTGATGGCGAAAGCGGAGCTTGAGCGGACCGTTCAGCAGTCGGTGCTCGACCGGCTGGTGGACGACGACCCCTCCAGTCAGGCCGAAAGCCCGATGTCCCGGACCGAGTCGGTCCGCGCGCTCAAGGAGGCGCTGCGCCGCGACCTCGAGGCCCTGCTGAACTCCCGCCGCACGGCTGAGACGGCCCCCGAGGGCCTCGACGAGCTGGCCGCGTCGGTCTACCACTTCGGCTTGCCCGACATCTCGTCCATGAGCCGCGACTCTCCCGAAACCCAATCGCGTCTCACGCGGCTGGTCGAGGAAGCGGTCGCCCTGTTCGAGCCACGGCTCACGGCCGTCAAGGTGGTGGCGACGCCCGACGACCGGACCCGGTTCGGCGAGCTGCGCTTCGTGATCGAAGGCACGCTCCAGCTCGACCCGGTGCCCGAGCGCATCTCGTTCGACACCGTGCTGGAAGCCACCAGGGGAATGCAGGTGCGCGGGGACGGCCATGCGTGACGAACTCCTGCATCACTACGAACAGGAGCTGACTTTCCTGCGGCGCCTGGGGGCGGAGTTCGCCCAGAAGTACCCCAAGATCGCGTCCCGCCTGATGCTGGAGCCGAGCAAGTGCGAGGACCCGCACGTCGAGCGGCTGCTCGAGGGATTCGCCTTTCTGGCCGCGCGGGTCCACCTGAAGCTCGACGACGACTTCTCCGAGATCAGCGACGCGCTCCTGCAGGTCGTGCATCCGCACTACATCCGACCCATTCCGTCCATGTCCATCGTGGCCTTCGACCTGGACCCGGAGCAGGGCAAGATGACCACGGGGTTCGCCATCCCGCGCGACGCGTCGCTGTATTCCAAGCCCGTGGGCGGGACGCCATGCCGGTTCCGCACCTGCTATGACACGACGCTCTGGCCGCTCACCGTAGCCGAGGCGGGCTGGGTGGCGCCGGATCGGCTCCGGCCCCCCATCAAGGCGGGAGAGACCGTCGCGGCGGTCCGCCTGATGCTCCGCTGCTTTCCCGACGTGACGTTCGAGAAGCTCGAGCTCGATACCCTGCGGCTGTACCTCAACGGCGAGAGCACGCTGGTCTCGACGCTGTACGAGCTGCTGTGCAACAACTGTGTCCAGGTGATCGTTCGCGATCCGGCGCCCACGACCAAGCGGGCCCCGGTGACGCTGCCCCCGTCCGCGGTCCGGCCCGTCGGCTTCGCCAAGGACGAGGGGATGTTGCCCTATCCCCGGCAGTCGCTCCTCGCCCATCGCCTGCTCCAGGAGTACTTCACCTTCCCGGAGAAGTTCTTCTTCATCGATCTGGCGGGGTTCGATCGGGTACGGGCCGCGGGATTCGGCGCCGAGGCGGAGGTGGTGCTGCTGATCTCGCCGTTCGAGCGCCCCGAACGCCGGCAGGCGCTCGAGAACGGCGTCACAGCGGAGGCCTTCAAGCTGGGGTGCTGCCCGGTCATCAACCTGTTCCCCCAGACCTCCGAGCCGATCGCGCTGACCCAGACCCGGTACGAGTCGCTCATCGTGCCCGACGCCCGGCGCCGCGCTACGACGGAGATCTACTCGGTGGACGCGGTCACGGCCGTGACGCCGGGAACTGCCGAGCCGCGCCAGTTCGAGCCATTCTATTCGTACCGGCACTCGCGGGACGGCGCCGGCTCGCGGGTGTTCTGGCACATCACCCGGCGTCCGTCCGGGTGGCGCACCGATCAGGGCACCGACGTGTACCTCTCGTTCGCCGACGCGTCGGGCGGGCGGGCGGACCCGGAGGTCGAGGTCGTCACGGCGCGGCTCACCTGCTTCAACAGCGACCTGCCGAGCCGCCTTCCGTTCGGCGTGCCGGAGGGCGATTTCGACATGCCGGGCGGCGGGCCCATTCGGCGCATCGCGACCCTGGTGAAGCCAACCCCCACCATCCAGCCGCCGCTGGGCAAGCCGCAGCTCTGGCGCCTCATCTCCCAGCTCAGCCTGAACTACGTCTCGCTGGTGGAGGAGGGAGTCGAGGGATTACAGGAGATCCTCCGCCTCCACAACACCGGCGAATCGGCCGTGGGGGAAACGCAGATCCAGGGTATCAGGCGGCTGAGCGGCGCCCCCTCCTACGCGCGTCTCGACAGCGGGCTTGGGATCACGTTTGCGCGGGGCCATCGCGTCGAGATCGAATTCGACGAGGAGCACTTCACCGGCGGGGGGGTGTACCTGCTGGCCAGCGTGCTGGAGCACTTCCTCGGCCTGTACTGCTCCATGAACAGCTTCTCCGTCCTGGCCGCCAGCACCCGGCAGCGGAAGCGGCCGCTCCGCGAGTGGCCGCCGCGCGCCGGCTGGAAGCCGCTGCTGTGAGCGCGTCCGAAGTCCGGGCCGATCTGGTACGGGATCCCACCGCGTTCGAGTTCTTCCAGGCGGTGCGCCTCCTGGGTCTCATGTCCCCCGGGCGGCGCCAGGTGGGCGATGTCGCGGATCCGGCGGAGGAACCGGTGCGGTTCAGCGTCCCCGCCTCGCTGGCCTTCCCGCCCGCCGAGATCCGCTCGGTTGAACGGCGGCCCGATGGGCCGCTCCGCATGACGGTGAACTTCCTTGGGCTGATCGGGCCCCAGGGCGTGCTGCCCGACCACTACACGCTGCTGGTGGCCGAGCGGCTGCAGAAGCGGGATCGCGCCCTCCGGGATTTCCTCGATATCTTCCACCACCGGATCCTGTCCCTGTTCTATCGGAGCTGGGAGAAGTCCCGGTTCCCCGTCGCGTACGAGCGGAGCGGCCAGGACCCGCTTACCCGGCACGTGCGCGACCTGGTGGGGATCGGCGGCGCGGCGTCCCCCGGCACGGAGACGTCACCCCGCGGCGCCCTGCTGTACTACGCCGGCTTGCTTCTGGCCCAGCCCCGATCGGCGCTGGGTCTGGAACAGCTGCTCGAAGGCGTCTTCGACGTCCCGGTGGCGGTCGAGCAGTTCGTGGGTGGTTGGTACCACCCAGCCGGAGAGACACAGTGCGTGGTGAGCGACGACGACCAGGCGGCCGGGCGGCTGGGCGCCGGAGCGCTGGTGGGCGACGCGGTGTGGGACCGGCAGGCCAAGGTCCGCCTCCGGCTCGGGCCGCTCGCGCAGCGGCAGTACCAGGAGTTTCTTCCGGGCGGTGCGAGGCACGAGGAACTCCGTCAGCTGACCCGATTCTACGGCGGTGGCGCGCTGGAGTTCGACGTGCAGTTGGTCCTGGCCCGGGAGCACGTCCCTCCCTGTATCCTCGGCGGGGACGAGAAGGAAGGCCTCCCGCTGGGATGGAGCACGTGGGTGCGCACGGTGCCGCCGACCCGCGATCCCGACGATACGATCCTGACCCTGTAATCCCGAGCCCCGGCGCATGAACGTCAATCTTCGATCGCTCATCAGCAAGCTGACCCCCCAGGCGCGCGCGACGCTGGAGTCCGCGGCTGGACTCTGCCTGTCCCGGACCCACTATGACGTCGAGATCGAGCACTATGTCATGAAGCTGCTCGACGGCACCGACGGCGATTGCGCGCTCATCCTGAAGCACTTCGGGGTGGACCGCTCCCGCCTGGCGGCCGATCTCGCCAAGAGCCTGGACAAGCTCAAGTCCGGGAACGCCCGCACGCCCTCCCTCTCGCCCAGCCTGGTCAAGATGCTGACCGAGGCCTGGAGCATCGGCTCGATCGACTACGGCGACACGAGCGCGCGCACCGGGCACGCCCTCGTCGCGCTCGCGACCAACGACGAGCTGCGCCGCCTGGTGCTGGACGTGAGCCGGGAGTTCGCCAAGATCGTGGGCGACAGCCTGCACAAGGACTTCCTCGCGATCGTCGGGGAATCGGTGGAGGAGTCCGGCACCACCGGCGCGCCGGTCGAGGGCGGGGCCGCCCCGCGCCCCGGCGGCGGCAAGACGCCCAACCTCGACCAGTTCACCGTGAACCTCACGGAACGCGCCAAGCAGGGGCGGATCGACCCCGTGCTCGGCCGCGACTTCGAAGTGCGGCAGGTGGTGGACATTCTGACCCGGCGCCGGCAGAACAACCCGATCCTGGTGGGTGAGGCCGGTGTGGGGAAGACGGCCGTGGTCGAAGGGTTCGCGCTGCGCGTAGCCGAGGGCGACGTGCCCCCGCCGCTCCGGAACGTCACGCTGCGCACGCTCGACCTCGCCCTGCTGCAGGCGGGCGCGGGCGTCAAGGGAGAGTTCGAGAACCGGCTCAAGGGGCTGATCGAGGAGGTCAAGTCGTCCGAGATCCCGATCATCCTCTTCATCGACGAGGCGCACACCATGATCGGCGCGGGAGGCGCGGCGGGTCAGAATGACGCCGCCAACCTCCTCAAGCCGGCCCTGGCGCGCGGCGAGCTGCGCACCATCGCCGCCACCACCTGGTCCGAGTACAAGAAGTACTTCGAGAAGGATCCGGCTCTCGCGCGGCGGTTCCAGCTGATCAAGATCGAAGAGCCCTCCGAGGACGCGTGCACGCTCATGATGCGCTCCATGGCTTCGGCGCTGGAGACGCATCACGGCGTGCGCATTCTCGATGACGGTGTGGCCGCCGCGGTCCGGTTGTCGCATCGGTACCTGCCCGATCGCCAGCTGCCGGACAAGGCCGTCAGCGTGCTCGACACGGCCTGCGCCCGGCTGGCTCTGGGTCAGAGCGCCACGCCCCCTGCCATCGAGGACGCTCAGCGGCGGCTCGCGGACCTGGACGTGCAGGCCCGCGTGCTCACGCGTGAAGCCGCCGTGGGCGCGGACCACGCGGAGCGGCTGGCCAAGATCGCGGCGGACCGGGAGGAGACGGAACGCCGGCTCGCGGCGCTCCAGCAGCGCTGGGAGAAGGAGCGCGGCCTCGTCGAGCGGATCCGGACGCTGCGGCGGCAGCTCGAGGACTCGACGAGCGGGCGGCAGTCACGCGTGATCGACCCCAAGGAGGCGGAGCGGCTCCGGAAGGAGACGACCGCGCTCAATCAGGAGCTGGCGGCCCTGCAGGGCGAGACGGCGCTGGTCCGCGTCTGCGTCGACGAGGGGCTGGTGGGCGAGGTGATCTCCGGCTGGACCGGCATTCCCCTGGGGAAGATGCTGAGCGACGAGCTCAACGTCGCGCTCAACCTCGAGAAGCACCTGGGGGCGCGGATCATCGGACAGGAGCAGGCGCTGCAGGCCATCAGCCGCCGCCTGCGCACCTCCAAGGCGGGCATCGAAGACCCCAACAAGCCGGTCGGCGTGTTCCTGCTGGTGGGGCCGAGCGGCGTGGGCAAGACCGAGACCGCGCTGGCGCTGTCGGACCTGCTCTACGGTGGGGAGCACAACCTGATCACGATCAACATGTCCGAGTTCCAGGAACCGCACACGGTCTCGACCCTGAAGGGTTCTCCCCCGGGCTACGTCGGCTACGGCGAAGGCGGCGTGCTCACGGAAGCCGTGCGGCGCCGGCCCTATTCGGTCGTGCTGCTGGACGAGATCGAGAAGGCGCACCCCGACGTCATGGAGCTGTTCTATCAGGTGTTCGACAAGGGCGTGATGGAGGATGGCGAGGGCCGGCAGATCACCTTCAAGAACACCATCATCGTCCTCACGACCAACGCCGGCACCGACACCATGATGAAGCTCTGCGCGGATCCGGAAACGATGCCGGATTCCGCCGGACTGGTGAAAGCCCTCAAGCCGGAGCTCGACAAGACGTTCAAGCCGGCGTTCCTCGGCCGGACCGTGATCATTCCCTTCCTCCCCATCCGGGACGATGCGCTGCGCCAGATCATCCGCCTGAAGCTCGGCAAGGTCGAGCGGCGCCTCGCGGAAACACACAAGGTCACCCTGACGTACGGCGACCCGATGGTCTCCGAGATCGCGACGCGATGCACCGAGGTGGAGAGCGGCGCGCGCAACGTGGACAACATTCTCACGAACACGCTCCTGCCCGACCTCTCCCAGCTCCTCCTGGCCTCCATGGCCGAGGGGGTCCGGCCGTCACGGATCACGGTGGACGTGGGGGACGGCGGGCGATTCGACTACTCGACCCAGGCGTAAGGCCGCGAGGCAGACCATGGGCACGTACAGCCAGGACAAGCGCCCGATCAAGGTGAAGACGGCGCTCGGCGCCGACGAGCTCCTGCTCAGCGGGTTCTCGGGCGTGGAGGGGGTGTCGCAGCCGTACACGTTCACCCTGGAGCTGCTCTCGAAGAACGCCGCCGTGGATCCGACGAGCGTGCTGCGTACGCCGGCCACCGTGACGGTGGTGCTGCCGGACGGCGGAGAGCGGTTCATCCACGGGATCGTCAGCCGGTTCGTCCAGCTTGGCCAGCGCGACGACCTGACGTTCTATCGCGCCGAGATCGTGCCGTGGCTGTGGTTCCTGTCGCTGTCCAGCGACTGCCGGATCTTCCAGAACCTGTCGGTGCTCGAGATCGTCGAGGCGGTGTTCACGGACCACAACTACTCCGACTTCGAGATCAAGTGCACCAAGAGCTATCCGAAGCGCGAATACTGCGTCCAGTACCGCGAGACGCACCTGGATTTCGTCTCCCGCCTGCTGGAGGAAGAGGGCATCTTCTACTTCTTCCAGCACGAGGACGGCAAGCACACCATGATCCTGGGCGACAGCCCCGGCGCCGTCCAGCCGTGCCCCGGCCAGCCCTCCGCGCGGGTGGCCCTGCAGGCCGCCGGGCAGTCCGAGGACCTGGTCACCGAGTTCGAGCGCGAGCACGTGGTGGAGACCGGGAAGATCACGCTGCGGGACTTCGATCCGCTGCAGCCCGCTCTTCGCCTGGAAGGGACCGTGACCGGGGCGGAGAAGGAAGAGCGGTACGACTACCCGGGCAACTTCACGGTGCTGGACGAAGGCGAGCGGTACGCCCGGCTGCGCCTGGAGGCGGAAGAGGCCAGGCAGCACGTGGTGCGCGGCGCCGGCGGGTGCCGCGGCATGCAGGCCGGGCACCGCTTCGACCTCAAGGAGCACTACCGGAAAGACGTCAACCAGGCCTACCAGCTGCTCGAGGTGCGGCACCAGGCCCGCGCCGGCGACTACCGGGCGTGGGATACCGAGCCACTGGACTACCAGAACACGTTCGTCGCGATTCCGCACAGCGTACCGTATCGCCCGCCGCTCCGTACGCCGCGGCCGGGCCCGGTCGGCTACCAGACCGCCGTAGTCGTCGGGAAAGCTGGCGAGGAGATCTGGACCGACAAGCACGGCCGGGTGAAGGTGCAGTTCCACTGGGACCGGAAGGGCAAGAAGGACGAGAACAGCTCATGCTGGGTGCGCGTCTCGAACGCCTGGGCGGGCAAGAGCTGGGGCGCCATCCATATTCCGCGCATCGGTCAGGAAGTGGTCGTCGAGTTCCTGGAGGGCGACCCGGACCGGCCCCTGATCGTCGGCCGCGTGTACAACGCCGACCAGGTTCCCCCCTATGCCCTGCCGGACCAGGGCACCCAGAGCGGCATCAAGTCCCGCAGTTCCAAGGGCGGAAGCCCCGACAACTTCAACGAGATCCGGTTCGAGGACAAGAAGGGGTCCGAACACGTCTTCGCGCAGGCGGAGAAGGACCTCACGGTGAACGTGAAGAACGACGAGAAGCGCACCGTCCTGCACGACCGGACCACGGAAGTCACCAATAACGACACGCGGACCGTCAAAGAGGGCGACGACACCACGACGGTGGAGAAGGGGAATCAGACCGTCACGGTGAAGCAGGGGAACCAGGTCATCTCCGTCGACCAGGGCGACCAGTCGCTCACCGTCAAGACCGGCAAGCAGGCGGTCACCCTCAATCAGGGCAACCAGGAGATCACGCTCAAGATGGGCAACCAGACCACCAAGCTCGACATGGGGAACGTCACGATCAAAGCGGCCATGGGGAAAGTGACCATCGAGGCCATGCAGGGCATCGAGCTGAAGGTCGGCCAGAGTTCGATGAAGATCGAACAGCAGGGCATCACCGTGGGCGGCATGATGCTCAAGCTCGAAGGACAGATCCAGACCGAAGTGAAGGGCGCGATGACGACCGTGAAAGGCGACGGCATGCTGACGGTCAAAGGCGGCATCACGATGATCAACTGACATGGCCGCGATTCTCGGGACCGGACGGACGGCGCTGCAGGTCTGCCAGGCCGCCGAGCTGGGCGAGGAAGCCCTCGCCCTGCTGGGCGACGGCGAGCAGCCGCGCGCGTTCGTCGAAGCGCTGGCCACGAGCGGTCAGCACGTGGCCGCCATCCGCTTCCTGGCGTACGCCCTCGACCGCCGACCCGCCGTCTGGTGGGCCTGGGTCTGTGCGCGGCGGGCGCATGGCGATGACCCTCCGCCGGTGATCCAGGCCGCCCTGGACGCCACCAAGGCCTGGATCGCCGACCCGAGCGACGCCAACCGCCGCGCGGCCATGACACGGGCAGAGGCCGCCGAGTTCGGCACGCCTGCCGGGTGCGCCGGACTCGCCGCGTTCTTCTGCGGCGACAGCCTCGCCCCGCCGGGCGTCGACCCCGTTCCGCCGGGCGAGTACATGGCGGCCCGCGCAATTGCGGGATGCGTGTCGCTTGCGGCCGTGGCCGATCCGCCGGAGAAGGCCCCGGAGCGATATGAGGAGTTCCTCCGGCAGGGCTTCGAGGTCGCCGAGAAGACGGCCCTGTGGACGCCGCCGCCGCCCGCCGCGGGCGCCCGGCGTCGGTAAGGAGGCTCGACCATGGGAATGCCCGCAGCCCGCGCCGGCGACATGCACATGTGCCCCATGGTCACGCCGGGCGTGCCCCCGATTCCTCACGTCGGCGGGCCCATCCTCCCGCCCGGCTGCCCCACCGTCCTCATCGGGATGATGCCGGCGGCGCGCGCCACGGACATGGCCATCTGCGTCGGCCCGCCGGACCTGATCGCCAAGGGCTCGATGACCGTGCTCATCGGCGGCCTTCCGGCCGCCCGGCTGGGCGACATGACGGCCCATGGCGGATCGATCGTGATGGGCTGCCCCACCGTCCTCATCGGCGGATAGGGGGCCCTCCCCGGGGACGGCGGAATCACGGCGCGGGCCGCGCGCCGGCCCTCCGGTCCCGGACCCCGTCAGTGATACGCGGCCGTCGCGACGCCGCTTGCGTCCACCCAATGCGGCAGCCACGCCAGGGCAACGCGGCTCACCGTGATGTCGGACTTGCGCGGACGGACCTCCTTCTCGATGATCTCCACGCTCTCCGCGTCGAGCGCCTGGAGGTTCGCGGCTTCCGCCTGAACCTGCCGTTCCAGCTCGGCCAGCTGCTCCTGGAGCGCCGCCAGGTCCTGCTGAGCCCGATCGATGTCGCCCTTCTGCTGCGCGGCCCGGCCCACGCCGCGCGCCGTCGTGGTGGCGCGTCCGATCGTACTCATACTCACCGCCTTGCGCCCGAGCAGCGCCCCGAGCACGGTCGTGCCGAGTGACACCGCCGTCTGCATCTTGTGGTGGTCGTACTCCGACCGCTCCCGTCCGACGCGCGCCTCGGCCTTGCGGATGCGTTCCTGCAGCGTGGTGAGCTTCGGGGCGTACTGGCGGCGCAGCTTCTCGACCGCGCCGTCGCGCTGCTCCCGCACCGCCTCGCGGATACGGACCGTGAACTCCGCGCGTGTCTCTCCCGGGCGGCCCGTCAGCTTGAGGGCGGGGCACACCGGCAGCGTCAGGCTGACCTCCTGGTAGAGATGGGTCTTGAACGCGCCTTCCCAGGTCCGGTAGGCCTTGGGATCGGCAGCCCGCACGGGAAGCTCCGCGAAGTCGGCCGCTCCCGCCGGCGCTTCGCGCGTGTCGACCGCGTCGTGCCGGGTGGCCTCCCCCCACGGCGAAGCGCCGACGTTGGCGTCGAGTCCCGCCAGGAAGGTCACCGTTTGCCACAGGTCCACGCCGTCCTTGGTCGCAACGAAATGCAGATCCGCGGCGCCCAGCAGCGCTGGCCGGTAGAGCAGTCGGCTCCCTGCGGGCGGGGGGCTCGTGGGCACCACGAACGACTCTCCGGCGTCGGGAGGAGCCACCGGTCGGGGCACGGATGCCGGCGCCGGTGCGCCGGCGGGCGCGGCGGCGGGGCGGGAGGCGCGCGCCGAAACGGCCTTCGGGATCGGCGCGGACTCGGTGAGCCGCTGGATCTGGGCGCGGGTGAGCGGTCCGCGGAGGTACGACATTGCCCACCGCGTGTGGAGCAGGACGGGTGCGTCCTCATGGACGTTATGCATCAGGAAGACCCGGTTCTTGAGGCCGGCGAGGATCTGCTCCATCCGGCCTCGATCGAACCCGGCACCAGCGCTCGCCGACGCGCCCTCGAGACCCTCGAGCACCCGGAGCTTGTCGCGCTCCGTCTGGAGCCGGCCCAGGAACCACGTGCCCGCGTTCGCGAGCCCCTTGTAGTCGAGATCGACCGGGTTCTGCGTTGCCAGCACCACGCCGAGCCCGTACGCCCGGGCCTGCTTGAGCAGGGTGAGCATCGGCGCCTTGCACGGCGGGTTGGCCGTCGGCGGGAAGTAGCCGAACACCTCGTCCATGTAGAGCACGGCGCGCAGGCTTCCGGTCCCCGGCTGGGCGCGCATCCAGGCCACGACCTCATTGAGCAGAATCGTGACGAAGAACATCCGCTCCGGTTCCGACAGATGCGCGATCGAGAGGATCGCGAGGCGGGGCCGGCCGTCGGGGGTCCAGAGGAGCTTGGGCACGTCCAGCGGCTCGCCCTCCAGCCACGCCGAGAACCCCGGCGACGCGAGGAGGCTGTTGATGCGCATCGCGAGATCGAACCGCTCCTGGGGCGGGAAGAACGTGTCGACCGGCATCACGCCGACCGCGGGGAATGGCGGGCTCTGGACCTGCGCGATGAGCCCCGCCATGTCGATGTCGCGACCCTCCTGCCAGGTCTGGCGAAGAATCGTCGACAGGAGAATGTGCTCGCGACTGCGGACGGGATCCGCGTCCACCCCAAGCAGGGCCAGCAGGCCCGCGACGGCCGCGGTCACCCGCTCGCGCATCGCATCATCGTCTTCCCGCAGGGCGGGCGGCGGCGCGCCGAATGATCGGAGCACGGTGAGCGGCCGCCCGCTCGCGCTGCCGGGCGTGTAGATCGCGACTTCCGCGGCCGCCAGGAGCCGCGCGATGCGGTCCGGCCCCTGGCCCCAGCTCGCCAGCCCCTCGCGCCAGTTCCGGGCCACGTCCTCGGCGTACGCATCGGGCGTCATGCCCTTGCGGGCGGCCTCCGCCTCATCCACCCAGGGCCGGAATTCCGACGGTGCCAGTTCCGGAAACAGGAGCGCGAGGTTCCCGAGGTCGCCCTTGGGGTCGATCACGAGCGCCGGGATCCCGTCCAGCGCCGCCTCCTCGAGCAGCGAGACGCACAGCCCCGTTTTGCCGCTCCCGGTCATGCCGACGCATACCGCGTGCGTGGTCAGGTCCTTGGCGTCATACAGGACGAGGTCATCGGCGATCGCGTCGTTCTCAAGGTCGAACCGTCGTCCGAGATAGAACACACCGAGCTTCTCGAAGCGCTGCGCATCCGGCACGGCGGGAGATGTGGTCACGAGGAACTCCCCATCAGCGGGTCGCGAGAACGATAACCTCCGGTTCACGGGGCTCACCACCTCGGGCGGCCAATGTGGCGGAGACGTAGGTTTGCAGGAGTGGCAGGGGTGGAGAGGAGTGCACATGTCCGACGAGCAGCTTCCCCGACGGCAGCTGGGACAGACGCATCTCGCCGTGACGCCGCTCGCGCTCGCGGCATGGTCCGTCCGGGCGACGGGCCCGCGCGGGCCGAGCCTCACGGCGGACGACGTGGAACGGGCCTACCACGAGCACGGGATCAACACCTTCCTCTTTCACTTCCTGATGCGGCCCATGGTCGCGGGCCTGCGCCGCCTCATCCGGGGCGGCCACCGCGACGACCTCGTGCTCATCGCCGAAGCGGGGATCCCGACCGGGCGATTCGTCCGGCGGGCCTGGGAACGCAATGCGCGCGCCCTCGGCGCGGACCGGATCGACGTGTTCCTGCTCGGCTGGGTGCGGGCACGCTGGTACGTGACCGGGAGGACGTGGCCCGCGATGGAACGACTTCGCGAGCTGGGCGCGGTTCGAGCGATCGGGTACTCGAGTCACGACCGGCGCCTGGCCGCACAGCTCGCCCGCGAACTGCGACCCGACGTCCTGATGCTGCGTTACAACGCCGCGCATCGCGGCGCCGAAGCGGAGGTGTTCGCCGGCCTCCCCACGCCGCGGCCCGGGATCATCGCCTACACGGCAACCCGCTGGGGGATGCTGCTCCAGCCGCTGCCGGATCAGGGGTTTTCTGCCGGCATGAGCGCGGGGGAGTGCTATCGCTTTGCCCTCTCCCACCCCAGCGTCGACCTGGTGCTGTGCGCCGCCGGCTCCGCCAATCAGCTGCGGGCGGACGTCACGGCCGTGCGGGACGGCCCGCTGGCCAGCGCCCGGATGGCGGAGGTCCGGCGGTTCGGAGACGCCGTTCACGCCGCCGCGAGCGGCGGGCGCCGATGGATGTTCGAGTGAGGCCCGGACGTGGCCGCATGAAGAACCTGGGGGACCGGCGGGCACTGGTCACCGGGGCCTCACGCGGGATCGGACCGCACATCGCACGGGCGCTGGCCCGGGCGGGCGCACAGCTGGCCGTCACGGCCCGCGACGCAGGCTCGCTCCGGGACCTCGTCGAGGAGCTCGAGACATCGGGCGTCCGCGCCGTCGGAGTGTCGGCGGACCTCCGGTCTGCCGCCGACCGTGCGCGTCTCGTCGCCGAGGCGCGGAACGCGCTGGGCGGGATCGATATCCTCGTCAACAACGCCGCCATCGACAGCTCCGGCGCCTTCGCGACGCTCAGCCCCGAAACCGTCGCGACAACCATCGAGACGAACCTCGCCGCGCCTCTGCACCTCACGAGTCTCGTCCTGCCCGAAATGCTCGAGCGGCGCGCGGGGCACGTGGTCAACATCGCGTCTCTGGCCGGCAAGAAGGCCGTGCCATACGAGGCCCTCTACGGGGGCACCAAGGCGGGTCTCGTCGAGTGGACGAGCGCGCTGCGCATCGAGCTGCGCCGGAGCGGCGTGTCCCTGTCGGCCATCTGCCCCGGGTACGTGACCGGGGAGGGGATGTTCGCACGCTGGGGGGTGGCCCCCCACCCGCTCTTCGGATCGTGCACGCCCGCCGCGGTGGCGCGGGCAGTGGTTCGGGCCATCGAGAAGGACCGCGCGGAGATCGTGGTCAACTCGATGCCGGTGCGGGCGTGGCTCGCGTTCTACGCGCTCGCCCCAGGGCTCGCGGGCACCTTCGTGGATCTGCTCGGGCTCACGCGCTTCCAGCGGCGCAAGATAGGCGCCGGAGACTAGTCCTCGGCGTGCACCACGGGCTCGAGGCAGGATCGGCCACAGGCCATGGGCCGCTGGTCGAATCGATCACACCACGCGACCGCCGGGCGATTGCCGACCGGATCGACCGCCAGCCGGACGCGATGGATGCCGCCGGTGTCCGGACACACCACCCGCGCCCGGACGAGGGGGAGCACCTCCGGCGCGACGTCCGGCGTCGAGGCCGCGAACAACCAGGCTTCCGTCAACGGCGTTGGCATGCGCACCTCCAGCACTGATCGTGGCCTCGCGCCCATGAATGGGGCGTGAAGCCCGCTATAAGGGCGCCGGAGCATGTCCACGTGCCGTTCAGAAGATGTCGAGATCGTTCCCCGACACCACCGGACCGTCGTATCCCACGCGGATCTCCGCGAGCAGCGTCTCGACGGATGCCCCCCAGAGGAGCTGATGGGTGAGCACGAGCAGCCCGGGCCGGGCGCGCGCGGCGAGGGCGGCGAGCTCCGTGGCCGAGGTGTGCGCCTGGGCGTGATACCGCTGCCAGTCGGGGGCGCGCCCGGCGAAGCCCGCGTCGGAGTACACCTCGTGCACCAGCACATCGCATCCGGCACACGCTTCCACCACGGCGTCACTCGGCCGCGTGTCGCCGGACACGACGATCACGCGGTCGGCGGTCTCGAAGCGGTAGCCGAAGGCCTGCGGCCACTCCTCGTGCGGGACCGCGAAGGCCGACACGGTCACGTTCGCGTCCCGGTACACCACCCCGGGCGCGACGACGTGGGCCCGGACTTCCCAGCCAGTGGCGTTCTGCGGCTGAAGTCCATCGATGCGCCGGCGCACGTCGGCGGTCCACGCGGCTTCGAGGTGGGCCGACATCTCCTCGATGCCCGCCGGCCCATACACGTCGAGCGGCACCTCACGCTCCAGGACCCATGGCGTGAAGATGAGGTCGGGCAGGCCGGTCGTGTGGTCGCTGTGGAGGTGGGTGATGAACACGCGCGTGAGGCGCGGTGCCTCGAGTGCCGACACGCCACGTCGGGCGGCCGCGGCTGCGCGGCGCACGATGCCGGGCCCCGCGTCCACCAGGTACGCGGTGTTGTTCACCACGATCGCGAGCCCCGGTCCCGAGCGATCGGGGTCCGCATTGGGTGTGCCCGTTCCGAGCAGCACGACATGGGTACCCCGGGTGTAGTCCGCAGCCGGCGTCCGGACCTCGGGAGACGCGGAGCACGAGGCCGTGACGAGCACCACGCTGAGCGCGCGGGCCGCGGACTGGGGACGGAGCCGCACTACGCGGGTCGGAGCTCGACCCGGATGACGAGCTTGAGCGCGGACCAGGTCTCGTCCACCGCACAGACCTTGGTGTCCACCAGACCGAGTGGCAGCGCGATCTCCCGGATGACGTCTTCGGTGACGTCGGTGGGCACGCCGGACGCCCGTTTGGGCCACGACACCCAGATCACGCCATCCGGCTTGATGCGCGCGATCAGTTTGGGAAGGGCGCGCGCCAGCTCCGCGCGCCGCTCGATGAACACATGCGCGAAATCGAGCCGCTTGGCGCGCGGACCCGCCACCATGACGCCTTCCGGCAGCGGATGCACCAGGTCCCAATAGCGATCGGGCGGACTGATCACCGCGATGCGGAATCCCGCCTTGAGCCCGAGCTTCCTGCTCAGCGGGTTGGGAGAGTAGCCGGCGAGCGCGGTCCCCGCCGACGGTTCGTCGGACATGCATCCTCCTGCGGGCCAAGTCCCCGGCGGCGGCAAGCGCAGCCGCTGCCCGTCATCACTCAGCCAGTTCATACATAGCGCGCCGGCAGCGTCTCGGCTAGCATCCGGGCGGTCGGACACCATCGCGCGATAGTGCTATCGCGCCATCTCCTCGGCTTACACTCCGGTTTCGCACTCAATGACCACTCGTGCCGCCTGCCTGGTCTGCGATCGAAGCACGGACACGACTCCGCTGATCGCGCTCACGTACCGCGGGGGATCGTATTGGATCTGCCCGCAGCATCTGCCGATCCTGATTCACGATCCCGCGGGGCTTTCGGGGCGACTGCCCGGGGCCGAGGACCTTCGACCGGCCGACCGGCACGACTGAGCCGCGTGCGTGCGGCGTGACGTCGAGGCCCGTGGAACCGGCGAGGGGATGTACATTTACCAGACGCGGGAGCGCCCACGAGGCCGGTGGATCGTTGTCACCGCACTCGTCGCTCCCCGAAGACCCGAAACATCGGAGAACACCAGCATGATGAAGTCCCTGGCAGGTATTACCGGCGTGCTGCTGATCGTGAGCGCATCAGGCTTGGCGGCGCAGCAGCATCAGCATGGGCAGGACACCGCGCAGGCGCGGATGGGGCAGATGGGCCAGATGGGAATGATGGCCGGGATGGCGCTTCCTGCGTTCCAGCCTGCGCGCCTGCTCGAGCAGCGGGAAGCACTCGCCCTCACGGATGAGCAGGTGGCCCGCCTCGAGGCAATCCGAGCGGCGGCCAAAGAGGCGCAGGACCAGGCCATGGCGACGCACGAACAGCACCACGAGCAGATGATGCAGGTGCTTCAGGGCGAGCGGCCGGATCCGGAGACGATCCAGACCCATTTCATGGCCGCGCATGCCGCGATGGGCATGGCCCACTGGGCGGCGATGGACGCCGGGCTCAAGGCAAAGGCGGTGCTCACCGACGCCCAGCGCGCGAAGGTGGACACGGCCATGCCGGGCGGCGGGATGCAGCACCGTCACGGCCAGGGTGGTCAGCGGATGCGGTAGCCGCCACTCGCGCGCCTGGTCCGCACGGGTCGATGCGCCCGCCCGCCGCCTGGCGGGCGGGCGCATCCACGTCAACGGGTCAGCGCACGAGCGTGCGCAGGTCCACGCGCGCGATCCAGCCGGAAGGGCCCGAGGCCCATACCCGGCCGCCGCCCGCATGCAACGCGAACGCGGCAAGCGTATCGACCGTCGTCCACGACAACCCGCGGTCGCGCGAGTATCCCAACCCCGACGGACCGGCCGCCACGAACAGGTCGAGGTCGGCGAGGACCGTGGCGCCGAACCGCACGCCCGCGGGGGCCGCGGGAGCGGCGAGCGTCCAGGAGCGCCCGCCGTCCACCGTGGTGAGCACGGTCGCCGCGTCGCCGGTGGGCTCCTGGTAGTTACCCCCCACGGCCATGCCGACGAGCGTGTCGCGGAACGCGATGCCGAAGATGCCCGTGGCCGCGCCGGCCGGCATTGGCGTGATCGCGGCCGTCCACGAGCCTCCACGATCCGCGGTCCGCAACACACGTGCGGCGCTGCCGCCCCCGGTACCGATCCAGGCATGGTGCGACCCGGCGGTGGCGATGGAGGTACCGCTGGCCGCAAACCCCGCCTCGCCCGCGAGCGGGACGGGAAGCGCATCAGCCGGGACCCGGGTCCACGTCTGGCAACCGTCGCCGGTGCGCAGAACCAGGAACGCGCCCTCCACCTGATCCCCGAACGCGACCCCCGCGCGCCCGTCCCAGAACGCCATGGCGTCGAGGAAGGCGTCCAGATGCGCCAGCTCGAAGGTGACCGCCCAGGACCGGCCTCCGTCGGTGGTGCGGTAAGCGCGCCCCAAACCGCCGTCGAAGCTCGTGGCGAGCACGCATGCGGTGTCCCTGCCGAGGACCTCGATGTCAACCAGGAACAGCCCCTCGGCGCCGGGAATGCTCCCGGCCTTCCACGACGTGCCGCCATCGAGGGACCGCGCGAACACGCCGCCCCGTCCGCTGGCCCACATCTCGTCCCCGCGCGAGGAGATGCCGCGGAACTCCTGCGTGAAGCCGGGGACCAGCACGATCTCCTGCGCCGCCAACGGGGCGGTTCCGAGCAAGGCCAACGCCATCATGCGCCAGGTCATGATCTCTCGAACTCCTCTTGCAGGATGCCGTACTCGTTCACGTCCTCGTACCGGTTCCACCGCTTGAAGTGCTCCCGTGCGGCGCAGCCGCAGGCGTGCCGTCGGCAGCTCGGGTTGCGGGTCACGCATGGGAGGGCAGCGACGAGGTCATCCGTTGTAGATGCCGCCGCCGCCTTGCCGGTACTCCTCGAGCACCGCGGCGGCGGCCGCGCGGCGGATGCCGCGGCGCACCCGCACGCCCCGCGCTTCGAGGTAGTCCCAGGACTCCGGAAACACCGGGCCTTCGTCGAACCCGATGCGGACCGCGTCGTCCCGCAGGGCGCCGCACTCGAGGTCCCGCACGCCGCT
>DAINBS010000010.1:0-23243 GCA_036732805.1 Gemmatimonadales bacterium
CGTGTTCGAGGCGGCCGAGTTGGCCGCCCTGGAGGAGGACCCGGGCGCAAGCATGATCACGCGGTAAGCACCAAGACGGAGACCGCCGGCGGCGGGCCTCCGGCGCGGCGTCAGTCGTAGCCGCGCCGGACCTCCTCCGTTGCCATGAGGTCATCGTGCGCCGACACGGTCGGCCAGGACTCGAGGTCCCGGTGTACCGCGCAGTACTTCTCCGGTACCGGGTGCGTGCCGACGACGACCGGCACCCCGTAGCGCTGCTCCACGAACGCCCGGAAGTAGTCCAGATACGGACAGGGCGGGTACCCCACCACCAGGCCTGTCGCGAGATGAATGGCCTGGGCGCCGTTGCGAATCATCTCTTCCGGGACGTACTCCACATTGCCGCCGGGGCAGCCCGCGCAGGTGGAGAAGCCGACCAGCTCAAGGGGCTGGTCCGCCGGATACCGGCTGAATGCCCCGGCCCGCTCGCGCATGGCGCGCAGACACTTGCCGGCCCCACAGGTGCGGTAGCGGTCGCAGATGATGATGCCGACCTTCATGGCCCCTCCCCGCCGGGCGCGGGCGGGACCGCGTACTGGGTGGGGGTGTCGCCCGTCAGCGCCCGGAGGAACGTGATGATTGCCGCGGTCTGGTCTTCTGAGAGCTCCCGCCCGAGCTGGTGCTTCGCCATCAGCTGCACGCCCGGTTCCAGGGTTGGCACGGCGCCGTTGTTGAAGTAGGGCGAGGTCCCCGCCACGTTGCGCAGGCTCGGGACCTTGAAGACGAGGCTGTCCGCCGGCTGCGTCGTGACCGCCATGCGGCCCGGGTCCGTCGCATCAAGCCACGGTTGGACCACGCCGATCCGCTGGAACATCCGGCCGCCGAGGTACGGGCCGTTGTGACAGCCCTGGCACCCGGTGTCCAGAAACTCCTTGAGCCCGCGCTTTTCCTCGTTGGTGAGTATGGCGGCGTCGCCTTCCAGATAGCGGTCCCAGCGGCCGGGCGTCAGCAGCTGCCGCTCGAACGCGCCGATCGCGTTCCCCACGTTGTCGTACGTGAACGGATGCGCGTCGTCCGGGAAGGCGGCGGCAAAGGCCTCACGATAGCCCGGCAAGGCCGCGAGCCGCGTCATGACCTGATCCGACGACGACATCCCCATCTCGATCGGATTCAGGATCGGTCCTTTTGCCTGCTCTTCGACGTCGGCGGCGCGGCCATCCCAGAATTGGGCGATGTGTCCCGCGGCGTTGTAGACCGTCGGCGCGTTCCGGGCCCCCTGCGCGCCGGTGACCCCCGTGCTCACGGCCGTCGGTTGGGCGCCGTACGCGTCGAGCAGGTGGCAGGAGTTGCACGACTGGCTGCCGTCCGCCGACAGCTGGGTCTCGTAATACAGCCGCCATCCCAACTCGATCTTGGCCGGGGTGGCGGGGTTGCGCTCCGATGGGACGGAGGCGGGAAGCGGCGAGAATACCGCGAGCTGTGCGGGGTCGATGACGGTCTCCTGCCGCTGGCAGGCGAGCGCAACGACGAGCAGACACGGCAAGGTGAGGCGGCGCATCGGGCTCAATCCTGTTCGTGATTGCCCCAACGTGGCACAGGCGGGGTGAAGTGAACCTGAATCCTGACTGAGGAAACGCGGCGTTCGAGTCCCCTGAGAGGCAACCACCCGTTGTAGCCTGGCCGCGTGACCTGCCGCACGCTTCGGCCTGGATGAGCGTCGTCATGGGACGACAAGCGTGAGCGACGACACGGTCGCCGCGCCCGCGATCCCCAGATTCCGTGTGTGCCCACGCATCGCTCCACGTCCCACTCCCGCGTCCCGCGCGCGCGCCTGCGCGCCCTGGGGCTCGCCGGTCTGCTGGCGACCCTGTCGGTGACGCACGCGGCGGCGCAGGAGCGCAACGCCGCCATTCGCGTGCAGGTGACCGTGCTGAATGCCACGACCTCGGATGTGCTCGGCGCGCACGCCATGTCCGAGGCATCGGTGACCGCGGCCGTTGGCGCCACTCCCCCCGGGCTTGCCTGGCGGATCACCTCAGGGCGCAGTCCCGAGTTGAGCCTGCGGGCGGAGAGCATCGCGGCGGTGTCCCTCCGCGGGGCGACACGGGTTGCGATCTGTGAAGTCGTGGACGAAGCCGCGGCCAACTGCCAGGATCATCCGCTCCCGGCGTTGCGGCTGAGCGGCGGCCACGGCAGTCCGGACCTCGTGGTGCAGTTGCGACGTGGCGTCACCCCGGATGGGGAACCACCCATGCGGCTGACGCTTGCCTCCACCGCCATGTAGTTCTGCCTTCGCGACAGACCGACAACAAGACGCCCGGCCGTTTGGCCGGGCGTTCCTGTGTCTACATCTGATGACGGACCGTTCAGCGGCGGCCGTACGCATGTCCCCGGCCGCGGTGTCCGTCGTAGCGGTCATACAGCCACCGCTGGTACGCCCGCTCGAGATCCCGCTCGCGCTTGGCACGCTCGCGCTCAAACGCGCGCAACGCCTTGCGGTACTCGCGCGGCGACATATAGGACGCTCTGAGCCAGCGCAGCTCGTACGCGACCCAGGCGTCGTGCCGACGATAGGCCTCAGCGTACGGACCGTAACGCACCCAATCGCGGTGCGGGTAGTACTCGCGCACCCGATACGCCGGCTCACCGATCATGACCCGCGCGGCCACCGGGGGGGCGTTGATCCCGACGTCCACCCGGATCGCCTGCGCGGCGGTATCCCGGGCACCGAGCCCGAGAGCCAGCGCCAAGGCCATGGCTCCGACGAATTCACGTTTCATAACACCCCCCGGCACGGGACTGGCTTCTGCTGCCAATGCCGAGTATTGCACTGGTTGTGCCATGCTTGTAAATCATTGTTATAAAAGATGTTATGCTGTTACACCGTGCCCATCGCTGGCCGGTTCTGTCCTCTGGAGTGGACGCTATCTCGCCGCGGCCTGGCCAGCCGCCCGCCGCCGCACATCCGCCGTGGCGTTCAGCACGAAGACCATCTCTGACAGCGCTCCCTGATGCACCATCGCGAAGCCGGTGCCGGTGGGCGAGATGTCGTAGTTGGCGTGCGGGGAGGCGGGCTCGAACTCCGAAACGTCGAACTGCGGCGTGCGCGCGCCCACCGACAGCTCCGGACCGGGCACGATGGTCGCGGCGATCAGGTAGGGCAGATCCCGATGTTGGCCGAGGTAGTAGAGGGTACGCCCGTCCGGGCTCCAGCGCGGTTCCGTGCCGCCCCCCTGGGAAACCAGCAGTTTGGCGCCGCCGTCGGGGAAAGGCCGGACGTAGACCTCGTCGCGGCCGGTTTCGTCGGAACCGTACGCGAGCCACCGGCCGTCGGGCGACACGACGGCGAACTGCTCGTTGAAGGGTGTGGCCAGCAGGGGCGTTGCGGGTCCTTCTTCGCCCACCGAGATCACTCCCACGTCGAAGCCGCCGCCTGCGGTCATGGCCGTGAGCAGCCGCTGGCCATCCGGGGTGAACTCCAGCGTGCTGGCGCCGGCCGCCTGCGCGAAGATCGAGTCCGGCGTGCCGCTGCCGTCAGCGCGGCGCCGCCACACGCCGTTGCCGTGCACGAAGGCAACCCAGTGGCCGTCCGGTGACCAGACCGGGTCGTGCCCATCGTTCTCGAACGACAGCCGCCCTAGCGTCCGCTGGCGCAGGTCCAGCAGCCAGACGTCGCGGCTGCCCTGCTGGATGAAGTCCACCGCGACGCTCCGGCCATCCGGCGAGAAGCGCGGGCTGTGGAACCGGTGGCCCTCCGCCACGATGTCCTGCCGACCGGTCCGGTCCACGAGCGCCAGTCGAAACGGCTGCTCCGGCAGATAGACGAGCGATCCCGTGGCCGACACCGCTGCCTGCCCGCCGCCGCCCACTGCCTGCCGCACCCCGTCGGCGAGCGTCACCGCCGCGCCGACGAGCCGTCCTTCGCCCGCGTCGTAGCGGGCTCCGAGCAGCGTGCCGTTCGGCTGGTGCCAGAAGACGCACCCGTCGGCGTACCAGGCGGCCGTGGCAGCCGCGTCCACCAGCACGCGCCGGGCGCCGCTCCGCGCGTCCACCGCAAGGACCCGCCCAACCGACTGGGTCCCCGTGGCGGAGATGACCAGGACGGTGCGCTGGTCGGGCAACACCGCCTGCACGAACAGGTTCTGTTCGCCCGTGGCGCGCTCCGGCCGGGCGAGCACCGCGCGCGAGCCGTCGAGGCCGAAAGTCTCGATTTCCCCCTGGGCGTTCGCCGTCACCAGGGTAGCGTCGTCCAGCCAGACGGGTCCGGTCGCCGCCTGCACCGAGATGCCCGCGACGTTGTTCGGCGCGCTGCCGTCGAACGGGACCGGGAGCACGAACACGCCCGACGAGGTCACGTAAGCCAGACGGGAGCCGTCCGGGGAGAAGCCCGGGTAGCTCCCACCCTGCGTTCCCGTGATCCGCCGGGCCTCCAGCTCGTTCAGCCGGCGCTCGTAGAGCTGGGCACCGGTGCCGCCCGCCGCGCGGCCCACGTACACGATGGACCGCGCGTCCGGCGAGAGTGCCAGCGTGTTGACCGGTGCTCCCGTGACGCCTCGCTCGGACTCGATGGGAATCCGGAACCGCGCGACGAGCGGCTCAGGGGCGGCCCGACGCTGCGTAAGCCACGCGCCGGCGGCCGCCACCGCCGCCAGTCCCGCGGCCAGGGCCCATGGCCGCCAGTCGCGCCACCAGGCGAACACCCGGCCCGCCGCACCTCCGGCCACGGCGCCCCCGGCGGTCGTGAAATGGACGTCGGCGAGCGCTGCCCCGAATTCGGCGGCGCTCGCGAACCGGTCCGCCGGGACCTTCTCCAGCGCCTTTGCGACGGCGGCCGCCACGTTGGGTGGCACCGACTTCCGGAGGTCGGTGACCGGGCGCGCCACGTCGGTCACGATCTTCATGATGATCGCCTGGGCGCTCGCCCCCGTGTGCGGCGGCTCGCCGGTCAGCATCTCGTACAGCACGCTGCCCAGGGAGTACACGTCCGACCGGGGCGTCAGGTCCTTCTCGGCGGTGGCCTGCTCGGGGCTCATGTAGTGCGGCGTGCCGAGGCTCATGCCCGTCTCGGTCATTCGCCCGCCGGCGGCGGCACTCACGGCGAGCGCGATGCCGAAGTCGGCCACCATGGGGCGGCCGTCGTGCAGCAGGATGTTCTCGGGCTTGATGTCCCGGTGGATCACGCCGTGGCGGTGCGCGTAGTCGAGCGCATCGGCCACTTCGCGCGTGATGCGAACCGCCTCGTCGATCCCGAACTGTGTCTCCCGGTTCAGCTTGTCGCGCAGCGTCTCGCCGTCGATGAACGGCATGACGTAGTAGAGGAACCCGTCCACGACCCCCGAGTCGAACAGCGGCAGGATGTGGGGGTGCTGGAGATTCGCCGTGGTCCGGATTTCCTGTACGAACCGGTCGGCGCCCAACACAGCGGCCAGCTCGGGCTTCAGGACCTTGAGGGCGACCTGGCGGTCGTGCTTGAGGTCGTGCGCGAGATACACGGTCGCCATGCCGCCCTGGCCGAGCTCGCGGTCGAGGCGGTAGCGGTCGGCGAGGGCGGCAGACAGGCGCTCAGTCGTGGTGCTCATGACCGTTCCCCCCCGCTCACTTCGGCACCAGGCGCTCGAGTTCCCGGAACCAGTTCGTCACCACGATCACCTGTCGTGGCTCGGTGCCCGGCGGGCGGCGCAGCATGAGGAACCGCTCCCCGTCCGGCGTGACCGCGTAGTTCGAGCCGAACGTGCTGGTCACGTAGGCGCCGGCGAACAGCTCGACCGGGGTGCCAAGCTCGCCCGCCGTGGGGTCGAGGGCCACGGCCATCATCCGCTGCCCGCTGCGGTAGACCAGCTCCCGGCCAGCGCGGGTCCAGAACGGGTCGTCGCCACCGTCGGCCGAGACCTGCCGGCGTCCCCGCGTCACCCCCGGATAGGGACTCACGTACACCTCGCGCCGGCCGGACTCGTCGGAGACGTACGCGAGCCATCGGCCGTCGGGGGACACCCGCGGTGACCGAAGGTTTCCGGCGTCGGAGGTCAGGAGCCCCTGGGCGCCGCCGCTCCCGTCGAGGGCCAGGGTCCAAACCTGGGAATAGGGGAGGAAGTTGTGTGCGAACAGCAGCGTACCGCCGTCCGGCGTGATGCTAGCTGGATGCTTGTCGTACGAGGATGAGAGCAGCACGGTGGCGGAGGTGCTTCCGTCCGTGGGCCGCACGTACAGATCGAAGACCGGTTGCTCCGACTCGAACACGACGCGCTGGCCGTCGGGTGTGAACAGGGGTGCGAAATCATTGGCGCCCCCGCTCGTGATCGGCGAGCGTGTCCCACGCGCCAGGTCCAGCACCCACACGTCCCGGGTTTCTCCAGGCGGGGCGATGGAGAGCGCGACCTGCCGCCCGCCCGGCGCCAGTGCGGGGTTGTCGAACCGGCCCGGCGTCGTGATCGGCGCGCCCACCGCGCCGCGCCGCGTGACCCAGACCAGCTCGAGGTTCGCGGTGAACGACGAGGCGGCGATGTACGCCAGGGTCCCGTTGTCGGACACCGCGAATCCCGCGCGCCCGTCTTCCGCCTGGAGGGCAACGTCCTCGATCACGGGAACGGGCTGGCCGGTGAGCGCGAGCCGCCGCAGGTCGAAGGGCGCGGCAAAGAGCGCCTCGTTGCGCACGTACAGGACGTAGCCGGCGGAGACGTACCGGCCCGACACGCCGCCGTCGAGGATCACCGTGCGTTCGCCCGTCTTCAGGGAGACCACCTCGATGCGGGCGCGTTCGATCGGCGTGCTGAACGCCGTGAACAATACGTGCTCACCGTCGGGCAGGACCTGTGGCCACCAGTGGGCCAGCTCGCCCCGCGCCGAGTCGGGCGTCGTGAGCCGTTCCGGAGTGCCGCCGCCGGCCGAGACCTTCCACAAGCCGCTCAGGTAGTCCGGGGTGTAGATGATCGTGCCGTCGTCGGTCCAGTCGCCGCCCGCCCAGTTGCTCTCGGTGACATCGACGGCCGGTCCGCCGTTGAGGGGGACTTTGCGCATCTTGTTGCCCGCCCCGAACGCCACCCACGTGCCGTCGGGCGACAGGAACTGCCGGTTCCCGTCCTCACTGCCCGGCACGGCCGCGAAGTCCAGCTGGTCGAGCGACCGTTGCAACAGGCGGTTCCGGCCATCCTGCTCGGCCGACACGACGATGCGGCTCCCGTCGCGCGAGAGCGCGAGCGTCGGGTAGCTGAGGGCCGCGTCGCGCGGCAGCTGCAGGACGGCGCGCACCACGTCCCCCGCGGGCGCCGCCGGCCGCCGCCACAGGGATGCGCCGAGGATCGCAATGGCCAGCCCGGCGGCCGCCAGCAGCGTCCAGGGAAGGACGGCGGACCGGCGGGCGGCCGGGCCGCCGGCCCGGACCTCCCGACCGCCCGTCCGCCCCTCCGCCCGTCCCGTGCCCTGCAGCGCGTCCCCGAACTCGGCCGCGGTCGCAAACCGGTCCGCGGGCAGCTTCTCGAGGGCCTTGTGCACGGCGTCGGCGACATGGGGCGGCACGGCACGCCGCTGGTCGGTGACCGGCGCTGCCTCCTCGGTGACGAGCTTGGTGATCACGGCCTGGGCGGTAGGGCCCGTGTGGGGCGGGGCCCCGGTCAGCATCTCGTACAGCACGCAGCCGAGGGCGTACACGTCGGTGCGCGCGTCGAGTTCGCGGTCGCCGGTCGCCTGTTCGGGACTCATGTAGTGGGGCGTGCCCAGGGACAGGCCGGTCTCGGTGAGCCGCGAGCCGCCGGCATTGCGGACCGCCAGTGCGATCCCGAAGTCCGCGACGAGCGCCCGCCCGTCGTGCAGCAGGATGTTCTCCGGCTTGATGTCGCGGTGGATCACGCCATGCCGGTGGGCGTAATCGAGCGCGCCGGCCACCTCCGAGGCGATCCGGACCGCCTCGGGCACGGGGAGCTGCTTCTCGCGCTCGAGCCGCTGCCGCAGCGTCTCTCCCTCCACGAGCGGCATGACGTAGAACAGCAGGCCATCCGCGCTTCCGGAGTCGAACAGGGGGAGGATGTGGGGATGCTGGAGGTTGGCGGTGACCTTGATCTCCTGCAGGAACCGATCGCCGCCGAGAATCGCACCCAGCTCGGGCCGGAGCAGCTTGAGGGCGACCTGACGATCATGCCTCAGGTCGTGGGCCAGGTATACGGTGGCCATGCCGCCAGCCCCCAGCTCCCGCTCCACGCGGTAGCGGTCGGCCAGGGCGGCGGCGAGGCGCTGCGTGATCGTCACCTCGCCACCTTCGCCTTCAACTCTACGAAGAGATTCTGCACGAGGATCAGCTCGCCCACGCCGGTCGCGGTCGCACCCGCGGATTCGATCGTGAGGAACCGCCGGTCATCCGGGGCCACGTCATACAGGTCTTGGCCCAGCCCCGAGAAGGAGAAGAGCGTTTGCGCGCGACCGGCCGCGAAGGTGGGTGTGGTCTGGACCTGCACCGCGATCAGGTCGCCCACGCGGCCCTCGGCGCGGCTGACGTAGAACAGCTCCCGGCCGCTGTGCGCCCAGCGTGGAGCGTAGCCGCCGTTCGCGGATACCTGCCAGCGGGCCTCGGCCACGTTGGGGTACGGACGCACGTACACCTGGTCCGATCCCGACTCGTTCGATACGTACGCCAGCCACCGCCCGTCCGGCGAGACGGCAGGGTTGGATTCGGCGAACCGGGTCGCCAGCAGCGGGCTGGGTCCGCTGTCAGCCCCGAGCCGCATGGTGAGCAGGTCTCCCCCGCCGGTCTCCCCACTGTTGGTGCGCATCACGAGCGAGCGGCCGTCGGGAGACGCCGTGACTTCGACGATGCCCCGGGTCTCGCGGGCCAGCAGCTCGGTGGACCCGGTGCCGTCGGCTCGCTTGTGGTAGATCGCCTCGCGCAGTATCGCCTGAGACCGCTCGACGGCTGTCGGATCGGGCTGCGCGGCGAACAGCACGGAGCGGCTGTCCGGCGTCCAGGTCGGGCGACGGGCAGGGGCGTCGAAGGTCAACCGCGAGACCGGCCCCGCATCGAGCTGCTTGATCCAGATGGCCGAGCCGGAACCGCCGGTGGTGTTGATGGCGGAAAACGCCAGCTGCTTTCCGTCCGGAGAGAGGGCAAGGGCATCGACGAAGAACTCCCCCGTCCAGTTCGGGTCCACCGGCTGCGTCGCCCCGTCACGGCCCCGCCAGACGAAACGTGCCCCCACGCGGGGCGCCCCGCTCGTGTACACGGCGGTGCCCCTCCGCGAGACAGCGAGATCCACGGAACCAAAGAACCCGACTCCCACCCCCTCGACGAGCGGCGTCGCGGGTCCCGTCAGTTCGAGCTGGTTCGGGTCGAACGGCGCGGCCAGCAGCTTTCCGTCGGCGGTGACGTAGAGGAGGTGGCCGGAGGCGGCGTAGCGGCCCATCACCGCGCGCACGAGCGCGCGCCGCTCGCCTGACCGCAGGTCGATGACCATGAGGTTGTACTGACGTTCGTCCTCGCCGGCATGACGCAGGCGGTAGAGCACCCCTCTGCCGTTGGGCAGCGCCTCCGGCCATGCCACGCCCACTTCACGAGCGGCGGTATCCAGCGCGGCCACCACTTCGCGCGGACCGTCCCCGGCCTTGATCCGCTGCAGGCCGTCGCCCGCGTCGAAGTAGATCCAGTCGTCCGGACCCCAGGCGGTCCCGCCACCCGACACGGCGGAATCCACGAGCGTGATGGGCGGGGCGCCATTGGTCGCCACGACCTGCAGGCGAAAGGGCCCCGTGCCCAGGAACGCGATGCGCTGGCCGTCCGGCGAAAACGTCGGTGACGTGGCCCCCTCGGTGCCCGGGAGGGGGGTCGCATGCAGCTGGTCCCACTCCCGAATCATGAGCCGGTTGATGCCATCAGCTGCTGCGACATAGACCATGCGGCGCCCGTCCGGGGACAGGGCAACGCGGGGTCCGCCCGTCGCGCCGAGCGCCTCATTCGTGGGGAGGGCAAGGCTGAAACGACTGACTGGCTTCTCGACGGGACGGAGCGCGAACCAGAAGGCGGCGGCCGTTGCGAGCACCGTGGTGGCGGCGAGGATGGGGACCGCGGCGGAACGGCGGAAGGGCGGAACGGCGGCACGAGCGGCGGTCCCCACGGTCAGCGTGAATTGGGGGTTGGTGAGGGCGTCGGCGAATCGGGCGGCGGTGGGGAAACGGTCGGCCGGACTCTTGGCGAGCGCCTTCTGGACCGCGGCGTCTACGTTGGGCGGCACGAGGTCGCGCGTCTGACTGATGGGCGACGGCCGCTCGGAGAGGATCTTGGCGACGATCGCCTGGACGCTCTTACCGCTGTGGGGCGGCTCGCCGGTGAGCATCTCGTAGACCACGGCCCCGAGCGAGTAGATGTCGCTCCGGGCGTCCAGCTCGCGGTCGCCCGTTGCCTGCTCCGGGCTCATGTAGTGCGGCGTGCCGAGCGAGAGGCCCGTCTCCGTCAGCCGGGAGCCGCCGGCCTGGCTCACGGCCAAAGCGATCCCGAAATCGGCGACGATGGCCTGGCCGCCCTGGAACAGGATGTTCTCCGGCTTGATGTCGCGGTGCACCACCTTGCGCTCGTGGGCAAACTGCAGCGCCGCGCCGATCTCCCGGGCGATCGCCACGGCGTCCTCCACGCTCAGCTGCTTCTCGCGGTCGAGCCTGTCGCGGAGCGTCTCCCCCTCGACGAAGGGCATCACGTAGTAGAGGAGCGTGTCCGCCTCACCCGAGTCGTAGAGGGCCAGGATGTTGGGGTGCTGGAGGTTGGCGGTGACCTTGATCTCGTGGAGGAACCGCTCGGCGCCGAGGATGGCGGCCAGCTCGGGTCGCAGCACCTTGAGGGCGACCTTGCGGTCGTGCTTCACGTCGTGCGCCAGATAGACGGTGGCCATCCCCCCGGCGCCCAGCTCGCGCTCGAGGGCGTAACGGCCGGACAGGGCTGCGGCGACGCGCTCGAGGGACGCGGTCATGGAACTCCGGAAGCGGGACGGGGGGGGCGCGCAAAGATGGCTGGGGCGCGGGCCGGGCGCCAGTGAACGTGGAAGGAGCACCCTCACGCCCCGCTTCGTGAGTCCGTGCCGATCAGCCGGTCCTGGTCACGACCACGAGAGGTCGTGCTTCGACAGGGGCAGCGACCGCACGCGCCTTCCGGTCGCCGCGAAGATGGCATTACACAAGGCCGGAATCACCGGCGGCAGGGCCGGCTCGCCAAGGCCGGTCGGCGGGTGGTCCGTGATCCGGAACCGCACTTCCACCGGCGGAGCCTGCGTCAGTCGCAGCAGCGGGAAGCGGTCGAAGTTGCCCTGGACCGTCCGCCCGCGCTCGATGGTGATCTCCTGCCCCAATGCCTCGCCCAGCCCGTCCAGGGCCGAGCCCTGCGCCTGCTGCTCCGCGTTGCTCAGGTTGACGATCTGGCTGCCGATGTCGCCCACCCACACGCGCTCCACGGTCACCGCACCCTGGCGGCTCACCCGGGCCTGCACCACCTCGGCGAAATGGCCCCGGTGACTGAAGTGGAAGGCGACACTGGGCAATGCCGCAGCCGAACTTGGTGCCTGTGAGGTCGAGGACATCCCGCAGCACCCACAGGAGCGGCATGTCGTCGGGGACGTCCACGGTGGCGGACGCCCCGTTGACGGTGAACGTGACCGACATCGCTGGGCCCTCGGTTCGAGGTGATGGTCGGCGTTGGGGACTGGGAACACGAAGGTACGGAAAAGCGGCGCGGCAATCAAACGGACGGCCCGGACCCTGCCGCCCGCGCTGGCCCCCGGGCCCCTCGCCCCGTAGTATTGGGCACCCACCCCCATGACCGTCATCCCGGCCATCCCGTGACCGACATCCCGGCTCGCCTCCGTGCCGCCCTCGGAGGCCGGTACGAGCTCTTGGAGCGGGCGCAGGCGGCGCGCCCATGACCGACCTCCAGCCCCAGCTCCAGACCGCCCTCGGCGGCGCCTACGCGCTCGTGCGCGAGCTTGGCGGCGGCGGCATGAGCCGCGTCTTCCTCGCCACCGAGGTCGCCCTGGACCGGCAGGTGGTGATCAAGGTCCTGCCGCCGGAGATGGGCGCCGGCGTCAATCAGGAACGGTTCCAGCGCGAGATCCAACTCGCCGCACGGCTCCAGCACCCCCACATCGTGCCCCTGCTCACCGCCGGCGCCGCGGGGGACCTCCGCTACTACGTCATGCCGTTCATCGAGGGCGAGTCGCTCCGCGCCAAACTCGGCCGCGAGGGCGAGCTGCCGGTGAACGAGGCCGTGCGCTACCTCCGCGCCATCGCCGACGCGCTCGCCTACGCCCATGCGCAGGGCGTCGTGCACCGCGACATCAAACCGGACAACATCCTGATCTCGGGCCGGCACGCCCTGGTGACGGACTTCGGCGTCGCCAAGGCGCTCAGCGCCTCCGCGGGCTCCACGCTCACCTCGCTGGGGCTCGCCCTCGGCACCCCGGCATACATGGCGCCGGAACAGGCGGTGGGCGATCCGCATCTCGATCATCGGGCGGACATCTACGCCACGGGGATTCTGGCGTACGAGATGCTCACGGGACGGCTGCCGTTCAGCGGGGTGACACCGCAGGCCCTCCTGGCGGCTCACGTCACCGAGGCCCCCCAGCCGGTCGAGCAGTATCGCAGCACCGTGCCGCCCGCGCTGGCGGGCATCGTGATGCGCTGCCTGGAGAAGAAGCCGGCCGATCGCTGGCAGCGGGCCGACGAGCTGCACGCCGCGCTCGACACCGTGGTGACATCCGGGGCCACCACCCCCACGGGAACCGGCTCCCTCCCGCTATCCACGTCGGGGGCCACCGCCGCGGCCCGCCGTGGCCATCCGGTGCGGGTGACGCTGTTGTTCGGGGCGGTAGCGGCCGCCCTGCTCGCCGCGGTTTACGCCGTCGTGATGCTGACGGGGCTGCCGGACTGGGTGGTGATCGCGGCCGGCGCGCTTCTGGGCATCGGCCTGCCCATCATGCTGGCGACCGGGCTCCAGGAACGCCGCCGGGCGCAGGCCCGCGCGACGGGGGTCCACGTCGCGACGCCCACCGCCGGTCTGCCGGCTCTGCTCACCTGGCGGAAGGCGGTGCTGGGTGGTGTGGTCGCTTTCGCCGGCTTGGGGATCCTGAGCGTGGCCTGGATGACGAGCCGGGCCATGGGAGTGGGGCCGGCCGGTACGTTGCTGACCTCGGGCACGCTCGGCGCACAGGACCGCCTCATCATCGCGCAGTTCACGAACCGCACCGCCGACACCACGCTTGGCCGCACGGTGACGGAGCTGTTCCGCATCGGCATCAATCAGTCACCCGTCGTCAAGCTCGTGAGCGACCAGGGCCTGGCGGACATCCTCCGGCGCATGCAACGGCCGGTGGATTCCGAGGTGGACGACGCCATGGCGCGGGAGATCGTGGAGCGGGAAGGGCTCAAGGCGTACGTGGCGGGCGAGATCGCCCCGGTGGGGAGCGGCTACCTCGTCTCCGCGCGGCTGCTTGCCCCCAGCGGCGAGATCCTCACCGCCCAGCAGGCGACCGCGACGGACGACGCGGGCATCATCGCGGCGGTGGACGAGCTGTCGGGCAAGGTGCGCGAGCGGATCGGGGAATCGCTCCGGACGATCCGCCGGAGCGGCCCGCTTGACCGGGTGACCACCCGCTCGCTGGAGGCGCTCCGGCTCTACGCGCAGGGTCTGGCCGCCGAGAATGCCGGTGACGACCCACGCGCCGTCGGACTGTTCGAGCGCGCCGTGGCGCTCGATACCGGGTTCGCCATGGCGTACCGGAAGATCGGCACGATCCTGGGCAACAACTTCCAGGAACGCGAGCGGGCGACTGTGATGCTCACGAAGGCGTACGAGCTGCGCGACCGGTTGAGCGACCGCGAGCGGGCCTACGCCGAGGGGATGTACTTCAGCCGCGTCGTGGGCGATCCGGACCGGACGATCGCGGCCTACCGCACGCTGCTCGACCTCTATCCGGACGACTACATCGCGCTCAACAACATGGGCGTCGCGTACTATCTGAGCGGCGATCTCGAGCGCGCAGTCGAGACGTATCGCCGCGGGCTGGAGGCCGACTCCTCCCGTGTCCTTGGTTACGGTAATCTGGCGGGAACCCAAGCGGAGACCGGGCGGTACGCCGCGGCCGAGAGCACGCTTGCCCGGCTCGACCAGCGGTTCCCCGGGAACCAGCGGGCCGTCAACTACCGGCGCGACCTCGCATACGCCCGCGGAGACTACGACGTCGCCGAGGACCTGGCACGGCAGGCCTTCGAGCGGGCGCCGGCGCCGCCCGCGGCGATCAGCGCGGCGCAGACGCTCGCGCAGACGCTGCTCACCCGCGGGCGGCTGGCCGAGGCCGAGCGCGTGACCCAGTCCGTGCTCACCATCGCGGGAGAGCGTGGGCTCGGGTCGGAATACCTCGGGGTCACCCTGGATCTGGTGACCGCGGATGTCCTGCGGGCGGCACCCGGCGACGCGGTGCGGCGCCTCGACGCCGCGCTCCGCCGTTTCCCGCTGCGCGACATGCCGCCGCTCGATCGCCCGTACGCGATGCTCGCGTACGCCTACGCGCTGACCGGCGAGCCCGGCCGGGCCCGCGAGCTCCTGGCGGACTGGGAGACCACGGGCGTGCAGGGAGAGGACGCTCGGTGGCTGCGGGCCGCGCGGGCCGCCATCGCGGTGGCGGAAGGGCGAGGGGACGACGCCGTGGCCGATGCCCGCGCGTTCGGCACGCGGTACTTCTGTCGTGCCTGCACGGCCGCGCTGCTTGCCCTCGGACACGACGTGGCCGGCCGGAGCGATTCCGCGCTGGCGCAGTGGGAGGCCTACGCGACCTCGCCGCAGCGGTTCGCGTGGTGGGACTCCCCGCAGCTCGCCCGGGCGTACCAGCGTCTCGGCGAGCTCTATGAAGCGCGCGGGAGCGCGGATCATGCGGTCGAGTGGTACGGCCGGTTCGTGGATCTGTGGTCCGGGGCCGATCCGGAGCTGCAGCCGGTTGTGCGCGACGTTCAGGCCCGGATCCAGCGGCTCACAGCTGAGCGGCGCCCGTAGCGGGCCGCCCGTCGGGACGCCCGGCCCTCAGTCGGCAGGCCCTGCCTTGATCCGCAGCACGATCTGAAGGAGCTGCCGGTCCCGGGCGTTGGCGCAGGGCCGGTCGCAGGCCTTCCATTCCTCGAGCCGCTTGCACAGCCCCTGACACTCCTCGCTGCCCAACATGTCCGGCAGGTCGCTCCCCTCGTCGGGATCGGGCAGCAGGAAGCGCAGCCGCGACGCGCGCACCGACACGCTCGATCCGCACGCATGCTCGAAGACGAGCAGGTTCGCCTCCGGCAGATGCTGGGCCACCTGCAGGCCCACGACCGTGACGGCCGGATCGCCAAGGAACTCGGCGGCCGTCGGCCAGTCGCGTCGGCACGATCCACAGGTGCGGAACCGGTCCAGCGCGACGGGATCTTTGCTCATCGGTGCTCCTGGATCCCATGGCCAGCGCCCGGAATCGTCGGGGGGCCACTGGATGCATTCAAGATGTCGCGCCCTGCGTGAAGTGACCTTGAATCCCGCCTGAGACCCGTCGATGACGAGGGATTCCGTGCCTCGCCGCGGAGGTGTACGTCATGGTCGCATCAGCAAGCGCCTGGGGCGTTACGCGGCCCACGGGGATGAAGCCGCGGTGTCCGAAGGCCCGCGGCCGGTGTCAGCCGGCGAGCCTCCGGACACTTCGCGCCGGTGCGGCACGGTCAAGGCAGCTGCGGTTCCTTTCCCTGTGCCAGCGTCACGTCCGTGCGGCGCCACTCTCCCACCCAACCGGCAAACTCCTGGGCGAGCAGCGCGAGATCCACCGGCGGCAGGAGCGCATCGTCCGGGCGCCCGTCCACGCGGGCCAGGTTGGCGATGGCTCGCGCGTGCGTGCTGTCCACACCGACGGCCAGGCGATACACGTCGGCCGCCCGCGCCCAGCGCCCCGTGTGCTCCAGCGCCATGCCGAGGTTGTTGAAGAACACCGCCTGGGTGGTGTCGAGGGCGACGGCCCGCGAGAGCGGGTAGAGCGCTTCCTCGGGCCAGCCCATCTGGATGTACAGGACGCCCAGGTTGTTCATGGACCACACATCGGTGTCGTCGATCGCGATGGCCCGGCGGTACTCCTCGATCGCTTCGTCCACACGGTCGAGCTCGTCGAGCGCCCGGGCGCGCAGGCGATGCGCCACGTTGTTCAGCGGGTCCAGGCCCAGTGCCGTGTCCGTGCGAGCCAGCGCATCGCCCGCCCGGTCCACCTCGAGGAGAACCCGCGCGAGGTTGAGATAGCTCTTCACGTGCGTGGGATCGAGGGCCAGCGCCCGTTCGAACGCCGCCTCCGCTCCCGCGTGGTCGCGGTTCTTCCACGCGGACAGGCCGAGCATGTAGTGCCCGAACGGGTTTTCCGGCTTGATCTCCACGTACCGCGCGAAGAGGCGGGCCGCGTCTTCGTACGCACCGGCCCGAAACGCCGCCTCGGCCTCCTCGTACGTCACGATGCGGGGCGTTTCCGCCTCGGGAAGGGCCGTCGGCACCGTTTCGGCGGGGGGCGTGACGCGCGCAGCGGCGACGGCGCCCGCCGCGTCCGGCTCGCGAGACGTCCGGCGCCCGGTCGGCGCGTCGCAGCCCGAGAGGACCACGGCTCCAAGGAACACGAGGCCCACGATGACCTGGCTGATGGCTTCCCGCTGCCGCTCTGTGATCGAGATGCTTCGCATGGCTTCCTCCTGCATGATGGCGCGTCGAGCGCCGGTGACGGGTGGTGACCGTCATCGGAGAAGGCAGGAGGAGTACCAGCTGGGCGCGAGCGCAGCCTGCCGCGCGCAGCCTGCGGCGGGGCAACGCGTTAGGGCGAGGGACGGCGCGGAGGGGCGGGCGTCGGTGTGTGCGGGTGGACACGCGGGCCATCGGCCGCTCGTGTCCGGATGGACACGTCAGTCGCGGGAGATGTCCAGCCGCCGCATGATCTTGAGGAGACTGGCGTGATCAGCCAGCCCCAGGTCCTGTGCGGTGCGGGTCACGTGCCAGTCGTTCCGCTCGAGGGCCTCCACCACGATGCGCCGTTCCGCCTCGAGCCGGCGCTCGTGATAGCTGCGGGCCGGTGACTCGGGTTCCTGGCCCGCGCTTGCCGCCACCTCGGTGGGCACGTCGTCGGGGCTCACCACGTCGCCGTCGGTCTCGATGACGAGCCGCTCCAGGATGTTGCGCAGTTCGCGGACGTTGTTCCGGCGCCAGTCGTGGATTATGAGCAGGCGCAGGGCGCCGTCGCTGAGCCGCTTGGGCCGCATGCCGAAGCGCTCGCAGGTCGCGGCGAGGAGGGCCGCCGCCAGTTCCGGGATGTCCGACTGCCGGTCCCGCAACGGTGGTACCGGGAGCACGTGCGCGTTCAGCCGGTAGAGCAGGTCCTCACGGAAGCGCCCGGCCGCGACCTCCCCGGAGAGATCGCGATTCGTGGCCGCCACGATTCTCGCGTCCACCGCCACGGTCCGCGTCCCTCCCAGGCGCGTGACCTCGCGCTGCTCCACCACCCGCAGCAGCTTGGCCTGCGCCGGGAGCGGCAGCTCGCCCACCTCGTCGAGGAACAGCGTCCCGCCGGAGGCCGCCTCGAACGCGCCGCGCCGCAGGGTAGCGGCGCCGGTGAACGCGCCGCGCTCGTGGCCGAAGAGCTCGGACTCGACCAGCTGCTCGGGGAGCGCCGCGCAGTTGATGGCGATGAAGGGGCCCCGGGGGCGCTTGCCCAGGCGGTGCAGCTCCCGCGCCACCAGCTCCTTGCCGACACCGCTCTCACCGGTGACGAGCACGGGGCTCGGGATGGCGGCGAGCTTCGCGAGCAGATCGCGCAGGCGCTGCATGGCGGGGCTCGCGCCCACGAGCGGCGAGTCCACGTCCAAACGCCGGCGCAGGCTGGACACCTCGCCCGCCAGACGCTGCCGCTCGAGGGCCCGCTCCACGTCCTGGACGATCCGCTCCATGGGCTCGGCCTTGTCCACGAACCCGTAGGCGCCGAGCTGCACCGCCTGCACGCACCGGTCGTAGTTCCCGGTGCCGGTGTAGACGATGACCGGTGTGCGGAGCCCCTGATCCCGCATCGCCCGCAGGACCGCGAACCCGTCCATGTCCGGCATCTCGAGGTCGAGGATCACGCAGTCCACCGGCTCGCGGCTCAGCAGCTCGAGCGCCGCGCGCCCGCCGCCTGCCACCAGCGTCCGGAACCCGCCCAGCCGCTCGAGGTCGTAGGCGTACTGCTCGGCGAGGGGCTGGACGTCGTCCACGATGAGGATCAGGCTCACGGGTCCACGTTCCGTTCCGTCGAAGCCGGCAGGTCGACGATGAACGTCGTTCCCTGGCCGGGCGTGGTCTCCACTCGCAGGCTCCCGCCGAGGTCGGCCACCAGGCGCCGGACGATGGGCAGCCCGAGCCCCGTGCCCACCGCCTTGGTGGTATGAAACGCCTCGAACGCGCGATCCAGCTCCACCTGGGTCATGCCGGGTCCGGTGTCCTGCACGGTGAGCCGCGCGCCCGCGGGAAGCGTGGCGGCCCCGAGCCGGACGCGGCCGCCCACCGGGCCCGCCGCTTCCACGGCGTTGCGCGCGAGGTTCTCGAGGATCCGGCGGGCGATGAGCGGGTCGGTGCGGACGGTGACGGCGCCTTCCACCGCCACCTCGATGGCGCCGCCCGGTGCTACCGTGTCCGCCACTTCCCGAACCAGCGCCGCGAGATCGCAGACGCGCAGGTCCAACTCCGGGTGGAGTCGCGCGTAGTTCCCGGCGAGCCGTTCCAGGTACGCGACCCCGGACTCCACGGTCGCCCGCCGTTCGGCGAAGACCGCGGGCAGGGAGGCGGGCTCGCGCTCCGCCACCTGCGCAAGGTGGCGGAATACGTTGCGGATGGGTGTGAGCCCGTTGCGGATGTCGTGGTTAACCTGGCGCGCCAGCTCGCCCAGCGTTGCCCGGCGCTCGACCTCGCGCAGCCGGGCGGCGTCGCTCCGGAGCCGGGCGACCATGCTCTCGAGCACCCGCGCCAGCACGCCCACCTCGTCGGTCCGCTCGGCCGCGAGGGCCACCGGCCCGCGCTCGAGATCCACTGCTCGCGCCGCCTTGGCGAGGTCGTCGAGCGGCTGGCTCATCCGGGCTGCCAGGACCAGGACGAGCGCCAGCGCCACCGCCGTGGTCACACCCACCGCTGCGAGGAACCACCGATCCACGCCGCGGCGGACCGCGCGCAGCGGCGCGAGCGAGGCGGCTACCACCAGACGCGCCGTGGCGGCAACCGGGCGCGCCGCCGGGTCCACCACCGGAAGGGTGAGCGCTTCCACGACCACGTCGAGCGTGTCGTCCGGGGTGCCTGCGCTCAGCGCGGTATCGGGGAGCTGGAGCGTGAGTCGCACCGTGGGATCGCGGCGCAGGCCACCCAGCCACTCGTCGTCCACCGCGACGCCGCCCACGAGAAAGAACGTCCGGCCGCCGAGCGCCACCGAGTCGAGGCGCGCGAGCGCGAGCAGCGGGCCCGTGGGGGTCCTCGCGCGGAGCAGCATCGGCCGGCCAAGGCCGGCCGCGAGGCCGGCGAGCGTCCCGGGGTCGAGCCGGTCGAACTCGTTGCGGAAGTGACCCGAGGTGAGGATGCGGCCGTCCCGGTCCTGCACCTGGAGCACGGCGAGCCCGGTGAGCGGCAGGGCGCGCGTGCCATACTCGAGCACGTAGCTCCGCTCGGCGGCGGCGCCGCGCAGTGCGCCGAGCCGGAACCGATCGTCGTTGGTGAGGGCGTTGGCGAGCCCCGCGAGTCGCGCCGCCACCGCGTCGCTCTGGCGATCCAGGTCGGCAGCGATGATCTCCACGAGGCCGGCGACGCGTTCCTGGTGCTGGGCCGTCAGCCGGGCGCCCAGCTCACGCCGGACGCCGAACGACAGGAGAACGAGCGGCACCGCGGCAAGCGTCGCGAACCCGATGACCAATCGCGAGCGGAAGGTCATGGGCGCCGGTTGGGAACGAGGCGGACTCCCGCGTCGTGGTCGAGCGCAATGCCTGGGGCGTCCCGCAGCAGCAGATGGCCGCGCGTCTCGACCAGCGGCGCAAGCACGTCGGCGGCCGCCGTGCCCGCCACCACGAGCCACGGGGCGGCAGCCCGCAGATCGGCCGCCGCGCGGCAGCGATCGAGCGGCCTCGCCGGGAGCGGGACCACGAATCCGACCGCGTCGCCGGCCGCGAGCCGCGCGGCGTAGTCGGTCCAAGCGAGAATGGCCCCCCGGACAGCGTCCCCCTGTTCGCCCAGCAGGTCCGCCAGTTCGTCATCGGCCCGCGCCACCAATCGCGCCACGAGATCAGCCGCGACCTGATCGTCGGCGGGCGCGATGAGGGTGCTCGATCGAGCCGGGGCGGGACGCGCAATACCGCCGGCCGGCTCGAGCGCTCCGCTGTCGCACGGCATCGCCCACCACGGGCGTCCCGGTTGGGGCGCGCGGGCGTCGTCGCGCACGGCGTCACGCGCAAGCGCTGCCTGCACGGCGGAATCGAGCTGCGTCCCGGTGCCCGACCGAATCCGAACCGGGGAGGCGAGCACATACACGCGGTCCCACGGCAGCGGAACCACCCGCCAGTCACCCCGGCCGGCGGCGTAGCGCACCACGCCCGCCTCGCGCGTGACCATGACATCCACGTCTCGGTCGAGCACATCACGCGGGTCGGGGGTGGAGACGGCCCGGAACTCGACCACCGGCGTTCCCTCTGGCGCCTCGGGCAGGGGCAGGGCCCGCAACACGCGGGCGGGCCCGTCCCCCTCCCAGCCGTGGATCCACACGGGGCCCGTCCCCACCGGCCACGGCGACTCGGGGATGCGTTTCACCACGCTCCACGCCGCGTTGCCGAAGGCCTCGAGCGCGCGTGGTGCCCGCAGCGACACGACCACGGAACCGTCGGCCGACGGCTGCACGTCCGCCACCGGCAGTCCGGGGGTACCGAGCCATCCCTCGCGTAGCGCCGCCGCGTTCACCGGCGTGCCGTCCCAGAACCGGGCGTCGGGGGCGAGGTAGAAGGTCCAGCGGAGTCCGTGGCGGTCCTCGGCGCGCCACCGGGTGGCGAGCCCGGGCCGCAGCTCCCCGGCACAGTCTACGCGCACCAGGGTCTCGTACAGCTGCCGGAACACCAGGCGCTCGGCATCGGTGACCGGCGCGGGGGCATGTTCGGGTCCGACGGATCCGAGGAGTGCTATCCGCACGGTGTCGCGTGGCGGCGTCGTTGCGGCGACCACGCACGAGTCGGCGCTGGCCGGAACGGGTGGTGGGACGGGAGCCGGGCCGCCGCATGCGCTAAGGGCGGCGAGTACAGAGGCGCAGGCGGCGGCTGGACAGCGTGGGGGCACAACGCAACCTACGGAATCGCAGAATGCAGATTGCAGACTGACCGGATCATCATTCAATCTGCAATCTGCAATCTGCAATCTGCAATCGACTCACATCCCGCCTTGTTGGCTCGAAGGCGGCACCATCCCGTTGATGCGCAGGTAGGTGACCAGGTTGCCGTAGTGCTCGCCGTTGTGCGTGGCGTTGAGCACCAGGGCCCCGAACCGGGTCGTCTTCATGCCGAACATATCCACGGGCTGCTGCGTGGCCGCGTCGGACTGGGCATACGCCTTGGCGCAGTACGTGATGGAGGCCTTGAGCGCCTCCACGAGCGCGGCCTTGGTGGTAGCGGACTTCTCCACCGCATCCTCGGCCGGCGGCTGCTCGCCCAGCGCGACGGCGCAGATCATGTTCTGGGCGCCGGCCACGTGGCCCACGATCTCGCCAAAGGTGCGCACTTCCGGGGTGGGCCGGTACGAGTACTTCTCCTCCGGCATCTGCTCGGCCGACTTCAGGATGTTGTTGGCCATGGCCTCCGACATCCACTGCACCTTCGCCACGGCCGCATTGGCCGGCGTGGCGGCAGGCTGGGCCGCGAGCGGCGCCGCGGCGGCGGACAGGACGGCAAGGGCAGCGAACACGCGTGACATGAACCACCTCAAGGCTGGGGTAGAGGAGTGCGGGGGAACCCGCGTGGGTGGAGTCTGGCTGGTTCCCGTCCCGGGGGCAAGCGGGATGGCTGCCGTCCTGCCCCGGAGTAGATTCCCCGCGAACCCCTCCCGAGGCTCCCATGCACGCCCGCACCGTCCGGTCCCTGGCAGTCATGTCCGCCCTCTCGCTCCTGGCGGTGGCCCCCGCGTCCGCCCAGGACGTACGGTACACCACCGTGTCGCGCGGCGAGTTCGGCGGCGCCCTCGGCCGCTGGATGAAGCTGTTCGGCGGCTCCAAGGAGATCACCGAGGTCACGTCCATCAAGGGCGGCAAGCTCCGGACGGACGCCGAGGGCAGTTCCACGGTCCTCGACCTGGACGCCAAAGCGTTCACGTGGATGGATCACGAGGCCAAGACCTACGCCACGATGACGTTCGCGCAGGCGGCCGAGCGGGCCAACGCGATGGTCCAGGAACTGGAGGATTCCGTCGAGGCGGCCAAGGCCGACGCGGCGGAGGTCCGGGAGCCGCAGAACGTCCGGTACGAGGTCCGCTTTGCCGCCGACCGACCGGGGAAGAGCGCGAAGGTGGCGGGCTACGAGGCCGAGCAGGCGTTCCTCCAGGTGGACATCGAGGCCATTCCCATCCGCCAGCCCGACGAGACCGAGGAAGCGGCCATGCAGCGGGCGGGCACGCTGGTGATGCTCTCCGAGCTGTGGCTCAGCACGGCGTTCCCCGGCTGGGCCGCCAAGCAGGCGCAGGCGCAGATGTGGGCGGAGGCGCTCGGGACCACGGAGGCGCCGTCCCGGGAGATGGTGCAGGCCTACCAGTTCGACCCGCGCATCCAGGAAGGCATGGAGAAGCTCATCGAGGAGATGAAGGGTCTCGAAGGCGACGTGGTTCGCAGCGTGACGCACGTGGTGGCCGTGCCCCACGGGGTGGACTTCGACCGGGAGGCCGTGCTCAAGGACGTCAACAAGCGGCTCTCGGACGACGTGGCGGACGCGGCGGTATCCGGCGCGCAGAACGCCGCCGCGGGCGCCGTGAGCGGGATTACGGGTGGGCTACTGGGCCGGCGGCGGCCGCCCAAGCCCAAGCAGGGCACCATCATGCGGCTCAAGTCCGAGGTCACCGACTGCGCCACCGCCGCGCTCGCGGACAACGTGTTCGCCGTCCCGGCCGGGTACACCGAGCGGACGTTCTAGCTCGCGCGCGATGATCCCCGACGCCGGCCGACGCCGGATCTCCGACGCCTGGGCCGGCGGGCCGCAGGCGTCCGCCGACGAGCTGGATCTGCTCGTGCACCTGT
>DAINBS010000011.1:0-21366 GCA_036732805.1 Gemmatimonadales bacterium
AGGCACGCGAGCACATGGGTGCACCGCCCACGGGCAAGGGGGTGCTCGGCCTGCTCCTCACGGACCCCCGTCCCGTGCGGGTCGCGAACGTTTCCGCGCATCCGCGCGCGGCCGGCTTCCCCGCGAATCATCCCCACATGACGTCCTTCCTCGGGGTGCCGATCCTGGGCCGCAAGGGCGTGATCGGCGACCTCTACGTCACCGAGAAGGTCGGCGGGCCAGAGTTCACCGACAGCGACGAGTCCATCGCGATCCTGCTCGCGGCGTCCGCGGCCGTCGCGCTCGACAACACCGCCCTGTACGAGGAGAGCCAGCACCTGCTCCACGAGGTGCGGGCGGTCCAGTCCTCGCGCGACCGGTTCTTCGCGATGATCAACCACGAGGTGCGGAACGCGCTGACGGCGGTCTACGGCTGGAGCGATCTCCTGCTCCGGAAGATGGGCGACGAGCCGCCGCGGGCGGCCCGCGAGGTGTTCGAGTCGGCCGAGCGCGCGCTCACCCTGCTCAACGACATGCTGGATCTCAGCCGCCTCGAGGCAGACCGGCTCCGCCCGACCATTCGGCCGGCGGACGCGCGCACGCTCGTCCGGGACGCCGTGGCCTCGCTCGAGCCGGCGGCCGCCCACCGCGCCGTGCGGCTCCACACGGAGGGGGTCGACGACGAGCTCCCGTGCGAGACGGACCCGCAGCGGGTGCGCCAGATTCTCATCAACCTGCTGAGCAACGCGGTGCGCCACAGCCCGGCCGAAGACACCATCCGGATCGTGCTCCAGGCGAATGCCCGGCGGCTGCGGTTCGACGTGATTGACCGCGGTCCCGGGATCGCCGCCTCGGAGCAAGCGCGGATCTTCGAAGCGTTTCAACATGCAACGGGGGACGAGCGCGGGACCGGGCTGGGGCTGACGCTGTCCCGCCAGCTGGCCCTCCTGCTCGGCGGGGACCTGCGGGTGATGAGCGAGGTCGGCGTAGGGTCGACGTTCACATTGGATATCCCGCGGTGGTACAAGCGGCCTTGATTTCTAAGACTTCCTTCACCAACCCTTTAGCTCTGACTAACCGGAAGTGCCTACCTTCACGAGAGGCATATGCGCATTCTCGTCGTGGAGGACGACCGCAAGGTCGCCGGATTCATCGAAATGGGCCTCCGGGAGGAGGGCTACGCGGTCGATCTCGCCCGTGACGGGGACGAGGCGATCGTGTTGGCGCACGTCAACGACTACGACGCCATCCTCCTCGACCTCATGCTGCCCAAGAAGAACGGCCTCCAGGTCGCGGCCGAGCTGCGGCGGGAGGGGCGCACCACGCCCATCCTGATGCTGACGGCGCGCGACGCCAGCGAAGACGTCGTGCGCGGGCTCGACGCGGGCGCCGACGACTACCTCACCAAGCCGTTCAAGTTCGACGAGTTGCTGGCCCGGCTGCGCGCGCTCGTGCGCCGCGGCGGTGCCACCCGGGTGGAGCGGCTCACGGCCGGCCCGCTGGAGCTCGACCGGCTCAAGCACCAGGCCTACGTCGGCGGCCGCTCGCTGGACCTCACGCCCCGGGAGTTCCAGCTGCTCGAGCACTTCATGATGCACAAGGACGACGTCGTCCGGCGGACCGAGCTGCTCGAGAAGGTGTGGGACATGCACTTCGACCCGGAGAGCAACGTGGTGGACGTGCACGTCGGCAACCTGCGCCGCAAGCTCCGCGAGGCCGGCTACGACGGACTCATCAGGACGGTGCGGGGCGTGGGGTTCCGGCTAAACGGCTCCGGAACGGCCGCCGCGTCGTCCTGACCCACGGATAAGATGCAGTCCCTCCGCCGCACGCTCTCCGTGCGGTTCAGCTTCACGATGTTCGTGGCGCTGTTCGTGATCGCGCTGTGGGCCTTCCTGGGCACGCAGCGGATTCTGCGCCAGGAACTGGACCGTGGCCTCGCCGCCGCCGCGCACCTCGAGTCGGCGGTGCTCGCGGCCGGGTACCAGCTTCCCCCGCAGCGATTCCACGACGCCGCCGGCCCCTTCGAGGAAGAGGTCTACCGCCTCGTGGTGGTGCGGGACCCCGACGGACACGCCGTCGGGGGGAACATGGCCATCGCCCGGGATTTGCCGTTCGACTCGACGGCCCTGGCGGAAGCGGTCCGGAATGAGCGGGCGTGGGACACGCAGCCGTGGCGGGGGGAGCGGTTCCGCTCGGTTTACCTGAGCGTGGCGCACGACCTCCCCGGCGACCGGCGGGTGATCCAGGTGGCCGCGGCACTCACGCCAATGGAGACCGCGGCGCGTCAGGTCCTCCTGCTCATGCTCGGCACGGTGGCGCTGGGCACCGTCGCCGCATCGCTCGGCGCGGGCTGGCTGTCACGCTCCGCCACCGCTCCCGTCAGCGAGATCGCGGAGCAGGCCGAGGCGATCGCCCCGGGCGCCGTGGGGCAGCGCATCACCGCGCACGCGCAGGTCGAGGAGTTCAACCGGCTCGTGGGCGTGCTCAACAGCATGCTCGAGCGGCTCGATCGCGGCCTGCTCGCTCAACGGCGCATCATCGCCGACGTGGGACACGATCTGCGCACGCCGCTCACCGCCATGCAGGGCGAGCTCGAGGTCACGCTGCGCAACCCGCGCGCGCCGGAGCAGTACCAGCGGGTCCTGCGCAGCGTGCTCGAGGAGACCAACCACCTGGCGACGATCAGCGAGGCCCTGCTCCTGCTCGCCCGCGTCGAAGCCGGCGAGCTGGCGCCCCGCCGCGTGGCCACGGATCTCGGCGCGCTGGCCGAGCGCGCGGTGGCGCACCTGCGGCAGCGCGTTACCGACCACCCGGTCACGCTGGTCCCGGCGGACCTCGGATCCGCGGAGCTGGACCCCGGCATGGTGGAGCTCGTGCTCGACCACCTGCTCGACAACGCCGTCCGGCATACGCCCGCCGGCACCGACGTGCGAGTCGAGCTGGAGGGCGGGCGGGACGAGGTGGCGGTGACCGTCGCCGATACCGGCCCGGGCGTGCCCGGCGAGATGCTGGACCATTTGTTCGAGCGGTTCTACCGGGGCGACGCGGCCCGGGGCCGTGGCGGCGCCGGCCTGGGACTCACGGTCGCAGCCGCGATCGTCCAGGCGCACGGCGGCTCCATGCGCGCCGCACAGGGAACGCCCACCGGCCTGCACGTGACGGTCCGCCTCCCCAGGCGTGCCCCCGCCGGCGTGGCGGCCTGACGGGCTCCCTTTACCCGTTTTTCACGCCCCCTTCCCGGCACATTCATATGCGCGAGGCGAGCTTCCACCTGTCCTGACGATGGTGTGAGCCAATGACGCACAATGTGGGAGCCCCCGACGCCGCCGTACGCGCCACGATCGCCGTCGTGCTCGTGGTGTCCGGCTTCATCGCGCCCATTCCAGGATACGTCTCCTTCGCGGCGGTGCTCGCCGGCATCATCCTCATGGGCACCGCCCTCACGCGCGAGTGTCCGCTGTACCGCCTCCTGCACATCGCGACGCTCCGTCACCACCACCATCGCGCCTAGTTCCCCGCATCTCCTTCAGGAGATCATCATGCCTCTGTGGCGTCGCTGCGCAGTTGCGCTCGCGCTCGTAGGGTTGTTCCCCGCCGTGGCGTCGGCCATCCCGGCCTTTGCCCGCAAATACGGCGTGAGCTGCCGGCTCTGCCACGACCCCGCTCCCAAGCTCAATGCCTTTGGCGAGCAGTTCGCGGGCAACGGGTTCCGGTTCGCCGCCGCCGAGCCTCCGCGGGATACCGTGGACACGGGCGACCCCCTGCTCGAACTCGCCCGCAACCTCCCCCTCGCGTTCCGGCTGGACGCCTACGTCCGCGCGTACACCGAGGGCCAGGGAACGGACTTCCAGACGCCGTACGGTCTCAAGATCCTCTCGGGCGGGCCCATCTCGAACAAGCTCTCGTACTACGTCTACTTCTTCCTGTTCGAGCGCGGCGAGATCGGCGGGGTAGAGGACGCCTTCATCTACGTGAACGACATCGCCAACGTGCCGCTCGACGTCGCGGTCGGTCAGTTCCAGGTGTCCGACCCCATGTTCAAGCGCGAGCTGCGGCTGATGATCGACGACTACATGATCTACCGCGCGCGGGTCGGCGAGCAGACCGTCGACCTCACGTACGATCGCGGGGTCATGGCGGCGGTGGACGCGGCGGGCTTCACGCTGACCGCCGAAGTGATCAACGGCAACGGCCGCGGTGGGGCCGTGGAGAACCGCCGGCTGGACGACAACAGCTTCAAGAACCTCTTTGGCCACATCTCACGCGACGTGGACCCCCACCTGCGCGTGGGTGCGATGGGGTACTTCGGCAAGTCCGACGGCGAGAACGCCGCCGGCGTGGACACGCTGACCAACCAGACCTGGATGCTCGGCGCCGACGCCACGATTTCGCTCGGGCCGGTCGAGCTGAACGCGCAGTACGTCCACCGCGAGGACGACGTTCCGACGTTCACCGCCGGCGAGGAAACGGCCCGGACCGATGGCGGGTTCGCCGAGCTGCTCGTGCGTCCCGCGGGCAGCCGCTGGTACGGCGTCGCCCTCTACAACGGCATGTGGGCCAACCGGCCGCTCCTCGACCCGAGGACAGGCGGCCCGGCCGGGGTGGACCGGTATCACGCCGTCACCCTGGGTCTGGGGCACATCCTCCGCCGGAACATCCGGACCTTCGGCGAGGTCACATGGGACATCGAGCAGGAGGAAGCGCTCTTCGGGCTGGGGGTAACCGCGGCCTTCTGAGCCGCTTCGTTACCGGCTCGTTACGTTCGGGCCGGTTCCACGCTGTTACTTTCTGACCGGCTCCTCGAGGGGCCGGTCGTTCTTGGAGGAGGGAATCATGTCCCGGTTCGCTGTCGCCGCAGGCCTGTTGCTGCTCGCCGCCCCGCTCGTCGCCCAGGGAACGGACTCGCTGCCCCCCGGGGCAACGGCTGGAATGGTCGCCGAGGGCAAGAAGGTGTTCGCCGGCGCCGGGCTCTGCGCGGCGTGCCACGGTCCCGCCGCCAGGGGAACGCCCGGGCTCGGGCCCAACCTGACCGACGCCGAGTGGCTGCACAGCGACGGCAGCTTCGAGGCGCTCGTCGCGATGATCACCACCGGTGTCCCCTCGAGCAAGTCGAAGAGCGGCGTCGCCATGCCTCCCAAGGGTGGGTCGGCGCTCTCCGATGCTCAGGTACGGGCGGTGGCGGCGTACGTGTGGACCTTGAGCCGCGCCACGAAATAGACCTCGCATGGAGCGTTGATGATCCGCAGCATCGTCTCCCTGATCGCTGTCGCGTGCGCCGGGAGTCTCGCCGGCGCCATCCCGGCCCGGGCCCAGTCCATCCCCCTTGGCGGCGGCGCCACCCTGAAGCTCAACGGCCGCGTCCACATGCAGTACAACGCGACGTCGGTGGACTCCGCGGACGGCGAGGCGATCCCGTCCACCGAGTTCCTGCTGCGGCGCGCGCGTCTCACGTTCGACGTCACGTTCAATGACCTGCTGTCGGCCCGCGTCGAGCCGGACTACAGCCTGATCGGGGGCGTGGGGCTGTTCTCGCTGCGCGATGCCTACATCCGGCTGCACTTCGGCTCCGGGCTCCGGGCCACCGTGGGCCAGTTCAAGCGGCCGTTCGACGTGTTCGAGCTGACGTCGTCCACGCAGATCCTCGTGGCCGAGCGCGGCGGCCCCATCCGGGGCGTCGCGGCATGCGGCGACGTCGAGAAGGTGTGCTCGCTGACCCACCTCACGGAGGGACTCCGCTACTCGGACCGTGACCTCGGGCTCATGCTCGACGGCGACGTGCTGCCGGGGCGCCTGCGCTACGCGGTGGCGGCAACCAACGGGCAGGGACAGGGAACGCGAGAGCAGAACAGCGGCAAGCAGCTCACGGGTCGGCTGTCCGTCATCCCGCTCGAGGATCTGGTGGTGAGCGGGAACGTCACCTGGAAGGACTACCCGGACCCGGTCACGGCGGAGGCCGAACGGGCGGTGGCATGGGGAGCCGACGTGGAGTTCGGCAACTTCACCCGGGGCCCGCATGTCCAGGCCGGGCTCGTCGGCGGGGACAACTGGCGCCAGCCCACCCTGGACTCCACGGGGATCGAGTCGTTCGTCACCGGGCAGGTGATCGCCACGTACCGCGTCCCGGTGCGCCACCGGTGGATCGACGGGATCGAGCCGGTGGTGCGTGCCAGCTGGGCCGACCCCAACCTGTCCATCGACGACGACGAAGGCTGGCTCGTCACCCCCGGGGCCATTCTCCACCTCGGCAGTCGCAATCGCCTGTACGTCAATCTGGACCTCTGGGTACCGGAAGTCGGCGATACTGAGTATGCATTAGTGTCGCAGTTGAACTTCTACTTCTGAGCCAAGAGGACCCCGTATGACCGCCCGCACCCTCGCTTCGATCGCCGCGTTGACCCTCCTGTTCGCCGCATGTGGCGGCGGCGACCAGCAGCAATCCGAGGCTGCCCCCGAGGCCGCTCCGCCTGCCGCCGAGGCCACGCCTGCCACCATGCCCGCGGGTCAGCTGCCCGCCGGCGTGACGGTCGAGATGGTGGCCGAAGGCAACACGCTGTTCCACGGCGCGGGGATCTGCCTCACCTGCCACGGCCAGAACGGCACGGGCGTCACCGGCCTCGGCCCCAACCTCACGGACGCCGAGTGGCTGCACAGCAACGGATCGTATGAGGCGATCGTCAATCAGATCATGACGGGCGTGACCGCCACGGCGTCCAAGACCGGCGTCGCGATGCCGGCCAAGGGCGGTTCCGCGATCACCGACGATCAGGTGAAGGCCGTCGCCGCATACGTGTATAGCCTGCGCGGCTGATGATCCACCCGTCCCGGCTGCCCGGGACGGCGACGTATCGACGATGAAACGCCCCCGGAGGAGTCCATGTCTCCCGGGGGCGTTTGCCTGCCCTCAACGCCCGCCCCCGGTAATCAGGAACCCGTCAGCCCCGCGTCCTGCGCGATCCGCCGTCGCTGCCCTTCGGTGAGCATGTCCCGACCGACGATGTCGCGGACGATCCGGGCCGTGAACGCGTAGCCGCGGGCGTCCGCGGTGACCCAGCGCTGCCACTCCAGCTCATCCAGGGCGTGACGGCCCTGCTCCACCGGCAGGCCCACCGCCTGGCAAACGAGGGCCTCGGGCGACCGCTCGGGCAGCACCGCGAGCGCCGCCAGGACCTGCTGGGCCGCGGGTGAAAGCGCGCGGAATCCCACCCGGACGGCGGCCACCACGCTGTCCGGCAGATCGGCGGGGAGCGTGGAGTCGAGCGTGCGGAACGGGGAGGGCCACGCCCCCACCGAGGCCTCGGGATCGAGGCCAAGGGTGATGGCGTGCAGCAGCTCGATGGCCAGGAGCGGAAGCCCGGCCGAGTCGAGCGCCACGCGCCGCGTCACCCGCTCCAGCGCGTCGGGCGTGTAGCGCGGCAAGGCCCACGAGGCGAGGGCCCGCAGCTCTTCCGGCCCGAGGCGCTCGAGCGTGACGCTCCGTCCGGCGACGGCGCCGCCCAGGGCCCCCCGAAGTTCGTCGAGCATCGGCGCGTCGGCACTCGGCATGACGCTCATGACCAGCAGCAACGGCTGTTCGCGGGCGTCGCGCGCGAGCGCCTGGAGCGTCGCGAGCGACTCGCCGTCGAGCCAGTGCGCTTCGTCCACCATGAGCACGAGCGGGTTTTCCTCGAGAGCGGCAAGGACGATCTGGCGGAACGCCGCACCCAGCGGTTCCGCATCCACCGAGCGCGATGCCGGGAAGCGCTCCGCCCACGGGCCCAGGCGCCGGGCGAGCGCGCTCAGGGCACCCGCCGGCGCGGCGGCTACGCCGGGCGCCGCGAGCAGCCCGCCGCGTGCGAGTCCGAGCAGGGCGCTGCCGGGGTCCGTCTGGTCGGCGCGCACCGCCAACGCCTTCGCAATCACGGCCCCGCGCAGCACCGCGCGTCCGGCGAACTCCTCGAGCACCCGCGTCTTCCCGAGCCCAAGGTCGCCTTCGATCATGGCGACCGCGGCGCCACCACCCCCCGTGGTCGTATCCCACACCTCGAGCAGGGCCGTCAGGACGCCGGCGCGCCCCACCAGGGGTGCACGCCTGGTCCAGGAGTCGGCGCGCGCGGACCCTGCCGTCTTCGCGGAGGTCCGCTGAGAACGGACGCGCGCGGCGAGCGTTACCGTGTCGGGACCGGGCTCGGCTCCGGCCTCCCGGGCACGGCGGGTGAACGTGGCGAACAGCTCGGCAGCCGCGGACGGATCGCCCGCCAGGCATTCGGCCTCCATGGCCGTCTGCACCGCGAGGTCGGACAGCGGCTCGGCGGCAAGCGCGCGGCCGGCCATCCGCCGCCCTTCGTCGAGCTGCCCGGCCCGCAGGCAGCCTCGCGCGTATTCCAGCAAGGCCCGGGTCGTCCTGGCGCGCCATTCGAGCCGTTCCGCGGTCAGCCAGTCCTCGAAGCCCGAGGCGCCCGGCACCCCGAACCCCTCCAGGAACTCGCCGCTCACGAAGCGCACCGCCCCGGGCCAGTCGTCCCGCGCCACGCACGCGTCGAACTGCTCGGTGTCGAGCCGCAGGCCGGGCAGGGCGAGGCGAACGACCTGCCCCTCGGTCTCGATGGCGTCCGCGCCCAGCCCCTGCCGGATCACCCGGACGGCCTCGCGGAGGGAATGACGCGCCGATGCCTCGGCCTTGTCACCCCAGAGCAGGCCCACCAGATGATCGCGGGTGCGCGTCCGCCGCGGCGAGAGCGCGAGATAGACGAGCAGGGCCAGGTGCTTGCGCCACAGCAGCTCGGCCGGCGCCGGGTGACCGTTCACCGCGATGTCCGGTGGGCCGAGCAGGCGCAGCTCAAGCATGGCGCGATGTCCTCACGACGTCCGGCATTCGCCGGCCCATCCGTCAAGCGTTGCGCGCAGCGGGGCGTAGGCCGAGTCGGCCTGGGCCCACCGCGCCACCGCGTCGGGCAGGATCGCGCAGGCGCGCTCGGCGTCGCGGCTGTCGCGCGCCAGACCGGCGCGGAGGTATCGGGCATACGTTTCGAGCGCCCAGTCCAGCTCGGCCGCTTGCACGTGTCCCACCGGCCAGCCTACGAAATCGGCGTTTTCGTACCACCGCCAGGCCGCGTCGGCCCCTTCCCGATCCCGCCCCACCAGCCAGCGCCCGCGCGAGAGGAACAGTACGGCGCGCTGGAGGGGATCGGCGATTTCCGCCGCGACGACGTGCGGCGTGAGGCTGTCCGAGAGGCGCAGCGCCGCCGCCGTGTCTCCCCGCATCGCGTGCACCAGGGCCGTGCCGAGGTCCACGAGCGCGGGCGCGGCCGGCGCCTCGGCGAGGTCCGCCAGCAGGCGCTCCGCCGATGACGTATCCGTGGCGAGCGCATCCAGCAGCAGTGCCCACCGCGCCCGCGCCATTCGCTGCCCAGCTGCCGCCCACCCCCGCATCAGTGTGCGCGCCGCACCACGCGCGTCGGGCGGCACGCCGGGCACCTCGATTGCCGGCAGGATCAGCGCGGACTGCACCGCCTGGAACGCGTACTCCTGATCACCGGACGCCCGCGCGGATTCCTCCAGGTGCGCGAGCGCCTCAGCCACCCGTCCCTCGCTCAGCAGAGCCGGGACCTGCGCCGTGAGTCCAAGGAGGCGGAGACCAGGGTCGGGTGCCGCCTCGAGCCTGTGACCGATCGAAGCCTGCGCGCCGGGAATCCCGAAGGCGAGCCCCAGCCGCACCGCCTGCGCGAGCGACGGCAGGCCGCCGGGGGATTGGGCGATCTCTCGCATCTTCTGGTCAAACACGTCGGGGGCAAACCGGGCTGCCCAGGCGAGCTGCAGCACATCCAGCATGCTGAAGTCTTCCTCGGGCTGGGGACGGCCATGCTTCGCGTACTTCTCGAGCGCCTCCCGGGCCTGGGCGGCGTTGCCGGCCCTGATATGGGCCCAGGCGAGCATCGAGTACGTCGAGGCGAGGAACGGGTTCGCCGCGGCCGCCGAATCCAGCTGGCCGATCGCGGTGGCGAAGCCATAGCCAGCCAGGGCACCCCGGTGAAACAGTTCGTTGCCGAGCATCAGCCGCGGGTACGCGTCGTATGGGGCGCGCTCGATCGCCGTGCGATACAGGACGATCCGCTCGGGAATGGTCGGTGCCAGGTCCGCCTGGATCAGCAGCCGATCCAGCTCGCCGAACGCCGCCGTGTCGCGGGCATACACGGCGGCCATGTCGACCTCGTGTCTCGCGCGCCGCCAGCTCTGGACCTTGTGGAGCCCCCACCAGGCATCGGCGAACGCCGAGTCGGCCTCGATCGCGATCCGATAGAAGGCCTCTGCCGCCGCCCAGTTGTCGCGCTCGAACGCATGCTCGCCCTGCACGAAGGCATCGGTGGCCGTCGGGTCACCCTCCACCCGCCATCCCTCGAACTGCGAGGCGCGGCCGGGGCGAATCGCGCGCACGATGTTGTACGCAAGGCGACGCCCAACCTCGGCGCGATCACTCTCCGGACCGCCAACCGCTCCCGGCACCGGGCTGCTGCCCCGCCGTGGCAGCACCTGCACCGCGACGTCGATGGAGTCGCCCCGGATCGTGACGCTCCCCCGCACGATGTACGTCGCATGCAGCTCGCTCCACGCGCTGGGCGGCAGCTGGGCGGTGTCACCCACGGTGGCGGCCCACGGCGCCGAGTGATTCTCCGGCGTCACCCGGAGGCCGGAATCCCCCCAGGCATGCGCGAGGTTCTTCTGCACGTAGATGGCGAGGTTCTCGCCGATGTGGGGCGAACCGCCGGTGACGGTGAAGGGCAGCACCGCGATGTCTGCGGTCGGTATGCCTGGGCCGCGGGTGATGATGGCCACCACGATCGCGGCGACCGCCGCGACCACCGCCAACACCGCGACGACGGCCGGCGTACGCCTGCGCAGCGTCATCCCCAGGGCATGGCGGAAGGTCCGCGCGTCGGGCCAGCGAGCGGCCGGGTCCACGGCCAGGCCGCGCTGAAGCGTCGGCCGGATCCGGCGCGGCACCCCACGCCAGTCCGCCCTGGCCGGATCCGTGCCGCTCACCCAGCGGCGGCCCGCGAGCGCTTCGTACAACACCATGGCGAGGGCATAGCGGTCCGCCGCCGGACCGACCTCGCCCGCCCGGTGCTCCGGCGCCATGTAGGCCGGCGTTCCCGGCACCACTGACGTTTCGGTGACGACTTCCCCCGTCGGGCGGGAGCTGTGCGCGATGCCAAAGTCCCCGATCTTCGCGGGGCCCCGCTCCTGGACGAAGATGTTGCCCGGCTTGATGTCGCGGTGCACGATGCCGGCGTCGTGGACGCGCTCGAGGCCGGCGAGCAGGTCCGTCCCGAGTCGCACCGCGTCCTGCCGTCTGAGGGGGCCTTCCCGCAGCCGCTCGGCCAGCGTGCTTCCGAGCAGCTCCATGACATAGAGGAACAGACCGTGACGATCGAGGACCCGGTGGATCGTCACGACGTTGGGATGCTGGACCGACGCGAGCACCCGTGCCTCGGTCAGGAACCGCTCGGCGGCCCGCGCGGTGGCGAGCTCCGGCCGCAGCACCTTGATCGCCACAGGCATGTCGAGCGCCGGGTCGCGCCCGAGATAGACATACCCCATACCCCCGGCTCCAAGACGCCGCTCCACGTCGTACTCGCCGCGCAACGCTTCGCGCAGCCGATCCAGCAGCGGATCGTCCGGGTCCGGAAGCTCTGGGGCCACCGCCTATCCTCCCCCCGGACAGAACCTTCAGGCCATTCGTGGTCCCGTCAAGCAACGTCATTCCCCTGGCCGGTCCCCCGAGCGAGCTTTGAGGGGTTGGGGCGAAACCCATTCGCGGCAGGGGTACCATGACGCTGACGCTCACCTATCTCGGCCATGCGGGGATTGCGCTCGACGACGGCCGCCACACCCTGCTCGTTGACCCCTTCCTCACCGGCAACCCACGCGCGCGCCACAAGGCCGCCGACCTGCACTGCCAGTACATCGCGCTCACGCACGGACACGCGGATCACGTGGGCGATACCGTGGCCATTGCCAGGCGGAACGACGCGACGGTGATCGCCGTGTTCGAGCTGTGCAACCTCCTCAGCGACCAGGGCGTCGCACGGACGGAGCCCGGGAACCCGGGTGGCCGGATCACGACGCCGTTCGGCTGGGTCGCCTTCACGCAGGCGTTTCACTCCTCGTCGTTCGAGGGCCGGTACACGGGCATGCCGTGCGGGCTCGTGATCCGGATGGGTGATACCACCGTGTACCACTGCGGCGACACCGGACTGTTCGGCGACATGCGCCTGATCGGCGAGATCTATCAGCCCGACGTGGCCTGCATTCCCATCGGCGACCGCTACACCATGGGACCCACGCTGGCCGCGCGCGCGGCCGAGTTGATCCGGCCCAAGGTGGCGATTCCGATCCACTACGACACCTGGCCGCCCATCGCGCAGGATCCGGCGGCATTCGCTCCGGAGGGCGTGACGGTGAAGGTGCTCGCCCCCGGCGAGCGCTGGACCGTCGAGCACCCGGCCGAGTGCGTGACCGCGGTCTGAGTCCGCGCCGTTCGGGCAAGGGCCCCGGCTGACCGTGCGCGCCATAGTCGTTTCACGCCCCGGCGGGCCGGAGGTCCTGGTCACGCGGGACGTGCCGGCGCCCGAGCCCGGGCCGGGGGAGATCCGCGTGCGGGTGCGCGCGTTCGGCATCAACCGCGCCGATCTGCTCCAACGCCGCGGTCTCTATCCCGCGCCCCCGGACGCGCCTCAGGACATCCCCGGACTCGAGTTCGCGGGCGACGTGGACCGCGCGGGACCGCATGTCGCCTTCCGCCCGGGCGACCGCGTCATGGGCATTGCGAGCGGTGGGACGTACGCGGAGCAGGTGGTGGTGCCGAGCGGGTTCGCGGTGCCGATCCCCCCCAACCTGCCCTACCCCGTGGCCGCCGCGGTGCCGGAGGCATTCGTCACCGCGCACGACGCGCTGCGGCGCGCCGACGTGGGCAGCGGCTCGTGGGTACTCGTGCACGCGATCGGGAGCGGTGTCGGGGTCGCCACCCTCCAGCTCGCGGGCGCGTGGGGCGCCCACGTGATCGGGACCAGCCGCACGATCGAGAAGCTCGCGCGGGCCAGGGCACTCGGACTCGACGTCGCCTGCGAGGCGGGCTCCCAGGATTTCGTTGCGCTGACCCGCGACGCCACGGGCGGCGCGGGCGCCGATGCGGTAATCGATCTCGTGGGCGGCGCCCAGGTGGCGCGCTCGCTCGAGGCGCTGCGCGAGCGTGGCTGCCTCGTGCTCGTGGGGCTCACCGGAGGCAGGACGGCCGAGATCGACCTGGGGCTCCTCCTGCGCCACCGGCTGCGCCTGGAAGGCACCGTGCTCCGTGCCCGCTCTCCGTCCGAGAAGGCGGCCGCGGTGGCCGCCTTCGCCAACGACGTGCTGCCGCTGCTCGCGAGCGGCGCCATTCGGCCCGTGGTGGATCGGGTCTTCCCGTTCGACGCCGTTGCGGAAGCACACCGGACCATGGAGGCCAACGCCACCTTCGGGAAGCTCGTGGTGGAAGCGCCGTGAGGTCGTTGGTCGTCGAGCGGACATCCTGGCCGCTGCGCGGCGCCTTTGCGATCTCGCGCGGGTCGCGCACCCATGCCAACGTGGTGACCGCCCGGATCCGCGACGGGGACGTCGTCGGGCGGGGAGAGTGCGTGCCCTATCCCCGCTACGACGAGAGCGTGGACGGCGTGGTAGCCGTGCTCGAGGAACTCGGACCGGCCGTTGCCGCGGGCCTCGACCGGACGACCCTCCAGCAGCGCCTCCCCGCGGGTGCGGCCCGCAACGCCCTCGACTGCGCGCTGTGGGACCTCGAAGCCAAGCTGTCCGGCCGGCCCGTGTGGGCGCTGGCCGGGCTGCCGGAGCCCGAGCCGGTCGTGACGGCGTTCACCATCTCGCTCGACACGCCGGCCACGATGGCGACCAAGGCCGCGGAAGCCCACGACTGCCCCTTGCTCAAGCTCAAGCTGGCCGGTGCCGGCGACGTCGAGCGTGTGCGGGCCGTGCGTGCGGCCGTGCCCGACACGCGCCTCATCGTGGACGCGAACGAGGCCTGGTCGCCGGAGGACCTCGTTCCGTTTCTGAATACGATGGCCGATCTGGGCGTCGAGCTGGTCGAGCAGCCGCTGCACGCGCGCGAGGACGCCGCCCTGGCGGACGTTCCGCACCCCGTGCCCGTGTGCGCGGACGAATCCTGTCACACCAGCGCCGACGTCCCCCGTCTCGTCGGCCGGTACGACGTCGTGAACGTGAAGCTCGACAAGGCCGGCGGGCTCACCGAAGCGATGCGCGTGGTCGAGGCGACGCGGGTACACGGGCTGGAGCTGATGGTGGGCACCATGATGGGATCCTCCCTGCTGATGGCGCCGGCCATGCTGCTCGCCGGCGCCGCCCGCTGGGTGGACCTCGACGGTCCCCTGTGGCTGGCGCAGGATCACCCGCGCGCGCTCCGATGGGACGGGCATCGGCTCCATCCCGCGGCGCCGGCGCTGTGGGGGTAGAACGCTCGCGCCGGTTCCCCACCTCCCGTAAGTTTGCGCGGCATGGGACCCCTTCCTGAACCGCTGCGTCAGGCGCTCGCGGGCCGATACGACCTCGAGGAAATGGTCGGCCGCGGGGGCATGGCCACGGTGTACCGGGCGCGCGACGCCAAGCACGGGCGCACGGTCGCGGTGAAGGTGCTGCGGTCGGACCTGGGCGAGCTGATCGGGCCCGAGCGCTTCCTGCGGGAAATCGAGGTCGCCGCCCGTCTCATGCACCCACACATCCTCCCGCTCTACGACAGCGGGCGGGCCGACCGGCCAGCGGGCGAGGCGGGCGGCGCGATCCTGTACTACGTCATGCCGTTCGTGGCCGACGAGTCGCTGCGGGGCCTGCTCGCCCGCGTGCGGCTGGTGGACACGGAGGGCGCGGTGGAGATCGTCGAGCGGATTGCCGCCGCGCTCGACTACGCGCACGCGCAGGGCATCCTGCACCGTGACATCAAGCCCGAGAACATTCTTTTGCCGGGCGGGCAGGCCGTGCTCGCGGACTTCGGCATTGCCAAGGCCGTGAGCAGCGCCACGGACGCGGCGAACCTCACCAGGACGGGCATCGCGCTCGGCACCCCCGGCTACATGAGCCCGGAGCAGGCGGCGGGACTGCTCGACCTCAACCGCGCGACCGACGTGTACAGTCTGGGCGTCGTCGCGTACGAGATGCTGATCGGCGGATTGCCGCGCGTCTGGGTGACGCCGGACGCGCTCGCGGCGGGCCGGTTCGCGGACGCCGCGCCGGACCACCGCGTGCTGCTCGACCGGCTGCCCGCGGGCATGGAGCGCGCCCTCGTGCGCGCCCTCGCGCTGCGCCCGGAGGAGCGCTATCCCACGGCGGGCGAATTTGCTTCGGCGCTCGCGCATCCCGAGACGGTGGCCCTGAGGGTCTCCGCCGCTCCGGTGCCGGCCTACTCTCCAGCCCTCACCCCGGCCATCAGGGATTCCGGCGCGGTGACCACCGGGACGGGCGGGCTTCCCCTCCCCCCGTCGGAGTCCCGCGGCTTCCTGGGCGCGCCCACCCGGATCGTGGTGGAGCGGGTGGTGGACGGCGTCGTGTCGCCCGACGACTTCGACCTCGTGCTCGAGGAGATCCGCGCGGCGCTGCGCAACGTGGGGTACGTGGCCAAGGCCGGCACGTCGCTGTACTGGACCGCCCGCAAGCCCAAGGACCCCTCGCAGGGGTTCGACCTCAGCAACATCTGGACGGAGATGCAGGGCGATGACGCCCCCGATCAGCAGGTGCGGGTCACCACGCGGCACGGACAGACCCGGATCCGTCTCGAGCACCGCATGGGCGACACCGCGGGCGGGCTGTTCGGCGGACTCCTGGGCGGCCTGGGCGGCGGTGGCGCGGCCGCCATCCTCGGCATCGGGCTGCCGCTGGGCGCGCCCGCGCTGATCGTGATCCCGGGGGCCGCGGCGCTCGCCGGGGGAACGTGGATCATAACGCGCGCGATCTTCCGCGCCGTCGTGGCGAGCCGGCGGCGGCAACTCGAGGACCTCGCCGACCGGTTGGCGGAACAATGTGACGAATTGGCGGAGTAGAGTGCGGAACAGAATGCAGAGTGCAGAGGGCAGAATGGACGGCGGCTAGCTCGGTTGGTCCTCCTGCCAGCGCACCACGTCACCCACCGAGATATCTCCGTCGTCCAGCAGCTCGCCGAACACGCCGCCGCGCCACTCCGGCTCGAGCGCGCGGCGCAGTCCCGGCATGGCGGCATCCATCTGCTCGCACGGCCGCGTTTCGCCGAGCACACGCACCCGCACGTGCCCCAGCTGAAGGATGCGCCCGCGCGTTCCCTTGAGGGCCACGCCGGAAACGAGCACGTTGGCGCGCCGCATCACCGGCTCCACCCGGGCATCCAGCTCCGCGCGCAGGCGGTCCCACACGTCGTGCTCGATGATGGTCACCTGACGCCGGCCACCCTGGTCGGCATTGCCCACCAGTCCCTTGCCCGCCACGGCCCGCGCCCGCGGCGTCGGGTCCATCGGCCCGCCCTTGCCCCGCTTGATCCAGATCCGCTCGACTCTCCCGAGGTTCTCCATTCACTCTCCCGCCGTTCCCGTTCTGCACTCCCCCTGCACTCTGCCCCCTGCACCCTGCCCTCTGCGCTTTGCACTCTACACCAACCCAAACCGCTCCAGCCGCTCCCGATCTGCGAGCAGTCCCTGGAGCGCGCCGTCGAACTCGAGCTGCCCGTCCACCAGCACCAGCGCGCGAGCACACAGGCCGCGTACCAGCTCGAGATCGTGGGTCGCCACGAGCAGCGCTTCGCGCCGGTCCCGCAGGATGCCGAGCAGGCGGCGTCGGCCGCGGGCGTCGAGGTCCCCCGACGGCTCGTCCAGCACCAGGAGCGATGGCTCCGAGACGAGCACCGTCGCAAGCGCGGCGAGGCGCCGTTCGCCGCCGCTCAGGTGATGGGCGGCCCGGTCATGCGCGCCGTCCAGCCCCAGGGCGTGGAGCACCGCGTGTGCGCGGCGCTCCGCTTCCGCGGGGTCGGCGCCCGCGTTCAGCGGTCCGAACGCCACGTCTTCCAGCAGACTCGGCAGGAAGAGCTGATCGTCGGGATTCTGGAACACGAGCCCGACCCGGCGCCGCACCTCGGCCACGTTCGCGTCATCCACGGGCAGGCCGCTGACGACGACCTGGCCCGACGCCGGGCGGAGCAGGCCGTTCAGCAGCTGGAGCAGGGTGCTCTTGCCGGCGCCGGTGGGGCCGAGCAGGGCGGTCCGCTCTCCGGCGGAGAGCATGAACGTGGCGCCCGTGAGCGCGGCCGTGCCGTCGGGATAGCGGTACGTCACGCCGCGCACGTCCAGGACGGGCGTCATCCCAGCCTCGCCATCACGCTCACCGTCGCGGCAAGGATCACGAGCAGCGCCAGGTGCACCGCCGCGGCCACGCTCCACGTGGTCGCGTGCAGGAGCGGCAGCGTGCCCGTGAAGCCGCGCGCGAGCATGGCGTCGTGGGTGCGCTCGCCGCGCGCAAACGCGCGGCCGAGTGTGGCGGCCGTGACGCCGATCAGCATGTGGCGGCGGCCGGCGGCGCCGTGACCGGCGTTGCGGCTGCGGGCGGCCCGCTGCAGCCGCTCCAGCTCGTCCACCGTGAGATAGAGGAGCCGGTAGGCAAGCCCCAGCGCCGTGGCGACCGCGGCGGGCAGGCGGAGGCCCCGGAGTCCGTGCAGCAGCTCGGGGAAGCTCGTGGTGCTCACGAGCAGGATGGCCGGCACCAGGGCCACCATCGCGCGGGCCATGACGGTGGCGAAGCGATCGGCGCCGGGCGCCGTCACCGCTACCGGACCGAGCCGGACGAGCGGTTCCCCCGGCACCATGACGAGCAGTGCGGTCGAGGCGGCGAGCACGAGCGCGAGCGGCCAGGCCAGTCGCGCGAGTGCTACCGTGAGCGGGACGCGGGCCAGGGCGAGCAGGAGCACCGAGAGCAGGGCGAGCAGCCCCAGGGGGACCCAGGCGCCGTGCGGCAGGGTCGCGGTGGCCAGGGCCAGCGCGGCCGTGCCCGCGATGCGTCCGGCCGGCGGCACCCGCGTCACCGGCGACGGGACGTGCGCGAAACGATCGAGGTGGTGAAAGCTCATGTCCGGCGCCGCGCGATCGCGATCGCCACCCCCCACGCCACGAGGAACGCCGCGACCAGGCCGATCACGCCGGCCACCCACGGCCCGCCCGTGGGCGACGCGTAGTCGGGGAACGGCGCGGGCACCGCCGGCCTGCGACCCGCCAGTCCGAACCGCTCGAGCGCGGCTTCCAGGACGTCGGGCTGGCTCGACGCCGCGACGACGGCGAGGGTCATCACGGCGAGGATGAGAGCGCCGAGGGCCACCGCGCGAACGGGCGTCCAGCGCGAGCCTTCCGTGTGGCGCGCCAGGACCTCCGGCCGGGCACGCAGGACCACGCTCACCAGCATGCCGGTGAGCACGGCCTCCGCCAGTCCGATCAGCACGTGACCCCCGCCCACGAGCGTGAGCGCCGCCGTGAAGGGCACGAGCCCCGACAGGGCCAGCTCCAGGGCAACGGCGACACCGACGAGTGCGGTGGAAACCAACGCGGCCGCCGCGGTCGCGAGCGCGACCGCCCGGGGCCGGGGGCCGAGCACCGCGCGCAGCGCCCCGAACACGGCCGCGGCGCTGCCCACACCCAGCACCGCGATGTTGAACGTGTTGGCCCCGAGGGCCGCGATGCCGCCGTCCTGGAACAGCAGCGCCTGCACCAGCAGCACGCCGAACATGACGAGCATGCCGCCCGCCGGGCCCAGCAGAACGGCCACCAGGGCCGCGCCGAGCAGGTGGGCGCTGGCGCCGATGCCGAGCGGGAAGTTGAGCATCTGGGCCGCGAACACGAATGCGGTGGTCGCCCCCAGCACGGGACCCTCGCGCTCGCCGAGCGTGGCACGCGAACGGTGAACGGCCAGGGCCAGCGCCGCCGCGCTGGCACCGGCGGTGCCGGCCAGGACCGGGATGCTCAGAAAGCCGTCGGGGAGGTGCGCCACGGCCGAAAGGTCTCCGCTCCCGGCCCGGTGCTCAAGGGCGGGCGAAAGGCCGCCGGATCGTGTCTGGTCGAGTCCTGTACCGGGCAGTAGCGTAACCTCGGCCCGATTCTCGGGCCGGCGTTTCGACTCGATACCGGAGAATCCGCATGGCCAAGCTGCTTACGGAACTCATCGGCACGTTCTTCCTCGTGCTCACCGTTGGCCTCACCGTGACGGCGGGGTCGCCGATGGCGCCGCTCGCGATCGGCTGCGCCCTCATGATCATGGTGTACATGGGCGGGCACATCTCGGGAGGCCACTACAACCCCGCGGTCTCGCTCGCGGTCTACCTGCGCGGCAAGCTGCCGGCGGCCGACGTCCTGCCGTACATGCTTGCCCAGGTGACTGGGGCGCTGCTCGCGGCGCTGGCGGTGCAGGTCATGGTGAGCGAGACGTTCGCGCCGGCGCCCGGACCCGCGATGTCCACGATTGCCGCGCTGTTGGCCGAGATCCTGTTCACGTTCGCGCTGTGCCTGGTCGTGCTCCAGACGGCGACGTCCGACAAGACGACCGGCAACTCGTACTACGGCCTTGCCATCGGGTTCACGGTGGTGGTGGGCGCGTTCGCGGCGGGCGGGATTTCGGGTGGCGCGTTCAACCCGGCGGTGGGCGTGGGCCCGACCGTGATTCACGCGACGCTCGGCGGCGGCTCCTGGGCACCGCTCTGGCTCTACCTGGTCGGTCCCTTTGCCGGTGGGGCGCTGGCGGCCGTGGTGTTCAAGCTCCAGGAAGGCGGCAAGGCCTGATCGGGACGGTGGGGGATGCCGTGCGCGCGGCCACGGCATCCCCGCGCTGCTCGACCGCCTCCTACCCGCGCTTCTTCTTCTTCGAGCCCTTGGCGCTCGCCCGCTTCACGGCGACGCCCGCGGCGACAGCCGCTCCGGCCGCCGCGACCGTGATCCCGACGCCCTTGAGCACCTTCTTCGCGGTCGCCATGCGCCTACGCCGCTTCGCCGCGCGCGACGGCGCGGTGGCCGCACCTTTCACGGCCTTCGTCGCCTTCTTCAGGCCTTTCCGGACGGCCTTCGTCGCCTTCGTCATGCGTGTCGCCATTGGTAACTCCCGGGAGTGATTGGTGGGAAGATACGCTGACGGCGCTGGCGAAGGGCAAGGTACCATTCAGGGGGGGACCTGGTGGGAATGGACAAGGAGTGGTGAGACAATGACTAAGAGTTAGTTAATACGACGTGCGTCGTCGGTCTTGGCATTGGTGGCCAACGTGTTGACATGAAACATTCTACCTGGTTTCAGCGAGATCGGGATCATAAGTAGTTCTCCGTATCGGCCATCCGGTTCTTCACGAATTCCCTTCACGAAGACGAACTCCTACCGTTGTCGCCGGCGCCCCGGAAGGCGCCGTCACGATTTCGGGAGGACTCATGATTCGTCCGCTGTTGGCTCGCCGCGCGCTGGCCAGCGCGTTGCTGCTTTTCCTTCTCGTTGCCCAGGCCCAGGCGCAGCGCACCGCGCCACCGCCGGACTCCACGCGGCGCGACTCCGCCACCGTGCGCATGACCCCCATCCTGGTGACCGCGACACGCACCGCGCGCAGCGTGTTCGAGACGCCCGTCCCGGTCAGCGTGCTGGAGGGCAACGGCATCCGCGAGCAGGCTCCGAACTCCGTCAGCGACCTGTTCCGCGACCTCGCGGGCCTCGACGTCACCGGCGTCGGCACGAATCAGGTGCGCCCCGTCATCCGCGGTCAGCGCGGCCAGCGCGTCCTCATGCTGGCGGACGGCCTGCGTCTCAACAACACACGCCGCCAGCAGGATTTCGGCGAGCTGCCGGCCCTGATCGACATCTCCACCGTGGAGCGCGTCGAGATCGTCCGCGGACCCGCCTCGGTGCTCTACGGCAGCGACGCCATCGGGGGCGTCGTGAACGTGATCACCCGGCGCCCCGAGTCCGAGGGGCTGCGGGGCTCCCTCGGCTACCGCTACAGCACCCACGACGAGCAGCAGCATGTCACCGGGGTGCTCGCCGGACGCTTCGGAAACGTGTCCGTCCTCGGAAACGGCACGTTCCGCACGACCGACCCGTACACCGCCCCCGCCGGCCGCTACGGCGACATCACGTTGACCGACAGGACACGCGTCAACGACAGCGGCGTGGAGGACTACAGCGCCGAAGGCTACCTCGGCTATCACCTGGGCCAGGGCCACGACGTGTTCGCCCGCTACGGGCGGTACGCCGCGGACTCGGCGGGCTTCGGGTATGTGGATCCGGCGGCCTACGCGCCGGACGAGCCCCTCATCCGCATCCGCTACCCCTTTCAGCGGTTCGACAAGGTCTCGGTGGGCGACACTGGCGCAGGTCTCG
>DAINBS010000012.1:0-21096 GCA_036732805.1 Gemmatimonadales bacterium
CCAAAGCGCGGGCGATCGCGGTGCAGCGGAGCCGGAACGTGCGGCTCATCGTCGCGGGCAACGAGATCCGCCTCGTGAGCCTCCATCCGGTCACGGGCGCGGTCACGGTCATTGAGCAGCGGGACCTCAACACCGTGTACGGGGTCACGGTCGTCTCCACCCGGGACACGCTGCTCTACGACCCCCGCGGCCTCGGCCTCCAGAGCTCCGCCACGACTATCGCGGTATCGCGGCCGGGCGGGTACGCCGACACGGTGGTGATCAACTCGCTGGGAGGAGTCCAGCAATGAAATCGGAGCGAGGCTTCACGATCGTCGAGGTGCTCGTTGCCGTGATGATCCTCTCGGTGGGGCTCATGGGCCTCGTGACCACGGCCGGGCTCGTGACCCGCATGATCGGTCAGGGACACCGTTTCACGGAGGCCTCGGCGCTCGCCAACGAGCGGATCGAGGTGCTCAAGTCCCAGGGGTGCCCCGCGGCGGGCACCGGCACCGAGACGCGCGGCTCGTATGTGATTTCGTGGCGCATCATCGATGTCGCCTCAGGCAAAGGCCGGGGGATCAATGTCAGCGTGCAGTCCCCCACGACGCGCGGCAGCCGGACGGACACTTTCGCCACGGTGCACTACTGCCCATGACAAACCAACGTGGATTCACCCTGGTCGAGGTCCTCATTGCGCTCGTGCTGATGGGGATCGTGAGCACGGCCCTGTACCAGCTGCTCGTGGCTAACCAGCGGCTGTACCGGGCCCAGGTCGAAAGCGTCGCCACCAACCAGAGCGCCCGCGCCACGGTCGCCATCGTTCCGGGCGAGATCCGGGAGCTGTCCGCCGGCGGGGGCGACGTCATCGCCATGAATGCGACGTCGCTCACCTACAAGTCCATGCAGGCGGTCTATGTGCAGTGCGCGCCGCCCAACACGGGCGGGCTGGAGATCGTCGTCGATCGCAACACGTTCTTCGGGCTCCGCCCGATGAGCGTGGCCGACGATTCGGTGCTGATCTTTGCCGAGGGCGATTCCACGACCAGGGGCGACGACGGCTGGCTCAGCGCCAGCGTGACGAGCATGACGGTCGGCACCGCCTGCCCGGGCTCGCAGCCCAGCGTCACGGTTGGGCTGTCCGGCCTCTCGTCCAGTCAGCTCGCGGGCACGCAGGCCGGCGCCCCGGTCCGCACCTTCCGCCCCGCGCAGATCCTGCTGTATCAGGATGCCGCCGGCGACTGGTGGCTGGGCGGCCGGCAGTACCAGAAGTCGGGCGGTACCTGGGGTGCGACGCAGCCCGTGCTCGGGCCGTTGTCGGGCACCGGGCTCGCGCTCACCTACGCCGATTCGGCGGGGACGGCCACCACGAATCCGCTCAACGTCGCCCGCGTCGGGGTCACCGTGCAGAGCCAGTCGTCCGACCAGGTGTATCGGTCAAACGCGAGCGGTGGCCCCGTGTACCTGCTGCAGGACCTCGTGACGCAGGTCGCGGTCCGCAACAACCCCACGTACTGATCCGGCAGGAGTGACGACTATGAGTTCCCAGAGGCTCCAGAGTTCCCGCGGCGTCGCGCTGCCGTTGGCGATCTTCGCCCTCGTCGTGATCGGCGTGCTGGTCGGCGCGTCGTTCTACATCGGCCGCCAGGAGCAGGCCGTGGGGCGGAACACGGTGCGGCTGCAGCAGGCCTTTGCGTCCGCCGAGGGCGGGCTCCAGCTCCAGGTCGCGAACTGGGACCCGTCGGTCTACAACATGATGGCCATCGGGGACTCCGCCTCGTTCGGCGGGACCATCGCCGGCAGCGGCTGGTATCGCGGCAACGTGCGCCGGCTGAACACCCTGCTGTTCCTTGCGCGGTCCGAGGGCTTCAGCACCGACTCGACATCCCGCCAGCACATCGGGATGCTCCTGCGACTCCGGCCGGTGGAGCTCGACATCACCGCGGCGCTCAAGACCCAGGGCGAGGTGAAGGTCGGCGGCTCGTCCTTCACGGACGGCAACGACAACCTCCCCGCCGGCTGGACGGACTGCCCCGCGCTCGAGCCTCCGCTCCCGGGAATCCAGTTGCCCGACTCGAGCGACATCAGCACGAGCGGCTGCGGGGGTCTGAGCTGTGTCGCGGGCAACCCGAAGGTGGAGGAGGACCCCACCATCAATGACTCCACCCTCACGACCTTCGGCGACGCCACCTTCGATGACTGGCGCTCACTGGCGACCAAGATCATTACCGGCGGTACCCGGAAGATCGAGCCCTCGCTCACCGGTGGGGCGTGCAACAAGGCCGACCCGAACAACTGGGGCTCGCCGCTCGCGCCCCTGCTGCCGTGCGGTGGCTATTTCCCCATCGTGTGGGTGGACGGGAACCTGAACGTCAACGGCGTGCAGGGGCAGGGTGTCCTGCTCGTGGACGGCGACCTCGACGTGCAGGGCGGCTTCGAGTTTTACGGTCCCGTGCTGGTCAGGGGACGCCTGAGCACGCAGGGTACCGGAGGCCACTTCAACGGCGGCGTCATTGCCGCGAACGTGGACCTTGATCAGAACACCGTGCTCGGCAACGCGGTGATCAGCTACTCGAGCTGCGCCCTGGCCAAGGCGCTCACGAACTCGGCGCCGGCCGCCCCCCTGCGGTCGCGGAGCTGGGCGAACCTCTATTAGTGAAGGGTTTTCGGCGGCGGGGAACCCCGCCGCATTCCGGGGCCGCGAGGGCACTACCCCCGCGGCCCCGCTCTCTTGCCGGCAAGTGACCTAACTCACATACTTTCTAGTACTTGCCGCGCCAACTTAAAGTTGGTTGGAGCTTGACAAAAATGGGGGCCAACCCTACTGTAGTGTGCCGCTCACCCCTTCTATCTCTTTGAAGCCTAGGGACATATGGCGTTTCTGGGGATCGGTAAGCAGTCAAAGACGGTCGGTCTCGACATCGGCAGCGGCCTCATCAAGCTGGCGGTGATCGACCACGGCTCCGGCCGTCCGACCCTCCAGAAGGTGGCCGTCACCAACGTTTTGGCCGACGCCATCGTGGAGGGCGAGATCATGGACCCCGGCGTGGTGGCGGAGGCCGTGAAGGGCCTGCTCGTCTCGGCCGGCGTCAAACACAAGAAGGCCGTGGTGGCCGTCGGCGGCCGGGACGTCATCGTCAAGAAGATCCAGGTGGACCGGATGAACCAGGCGGATGCGTATGACGTCGTCCGCTGGGAAGCCCAGCAGTACGTTCCCTTCGACATCGAGGGCGTGCAGCTGGACTTCCAGGTGCTCGATCCGGACGGCACCGGTCTCCAGATGGACGTCCTGCTGGTGGCGGCCAAGCGCGAGCTGGTCGAGACCAAGCTCAACCTGCTCGGCGAGGCCGGCCTCGACGCGGCCGTCGTGGACGTGGACGCCTTTGCGCTCCACAACGCGTTCGAGCTGAACTACCCGTCCGAGCAGGAGGGCGTCACGGCGCTCATCAACATCGGGCACGAGGTCACGAACGTGAACGTCGTGCAGGATGGCGTGCCGCTGCTCACCCGGGACCTGTCCATCGGCACGCGGAAGTTCCGCGAGGACCTCCAGCGCGAGCGCGGGCTCCCGGCGGAAGACGCGGAGCAGATGCTCCAGGGGTACGAACGGACGCCGGAGCTGGAGGCGTGCGTGCAGAACCGCGGTGACGAGATCGCCGTCGGCGTCGAGCGCGCGGCCGCGTTCCTGCAGACGTCGTCGCGGGATGCGCGAATCCGGCGGGTGTTCTGCTCGGGCGGCGGGGCGCGCGTTCCCGGCCTCGGGGATGCCATGGCGGAGCGGCTCCGGATCCCGGTGGAAATCGCGAACCCGCTCCAGGGGCTCGAGGTGTCGAGCGGTGCCTTCGAAGGTTTGAACGTGGACGAAACGGCGCCGCTGCTCATGCAAGTCATCGGTCTCGCGCTGCGGCGCGAGAAAGAGTAGGGAGAGGGCAGGCACGATGATTCGGATCAATCTGCTGCCCGGCCCGCAGAAGAAGCGCCGCGGGGGCGCCGGGTTCAGTCTCGGCTCCGCGAGCGAGATGGTGGCCAAGGTCAAGAACCCGCTCCTGCTCGGGGTCGTCGGGGCCTGGGTGGCGGGCCTGGTGATCGTGGGCGGGCTCTGGGCGCTTCAGGCCGCCAAGCTGGCCTCGGTCCGCGACGAGCACGAGCGCGTGTCCGCGGAGGCCCGGCGCTACCGCACGCTCATCCGCGAGAAGCGGAAGGCCGAGGAGCTCCAGGACTCGCTCGCCGCCGAAATCGCCGCCATCCGGGCGATCGACGAAGAGCGGTACGTCTACCCGCACATCCTCGAGGAAGTGACCAAGGCCCTGCCGGACTACACGTGGCTGGTGTCCTTCCAGACGATGGCCGCGGTGTTCGACGACATGGTGGACTCGACGGTCGCGCCTCCGATCCGCTTCACCATCGAGGGACGCACGCCGGACCTCTCCGCGTACACGCGGTTCGTGAGTCAGCTCGCCACGTCTCCGTGGGTGCGGAACGCGGAATTCGGCGCGGTCCAGTCGGTGCTCGAGGACGAGCGGCCGGTCCAGTCGTTCTCGCTCACGGCGACCTTCAGGACGGCGGACTCGGCGTACATCCGGCTCGCCCCGATCCAGGAATCGGTGAGGTAACCCCATGGCGATGACCGACAAGGAAACGAAGCAGCTGATGGTGCTGCTGATGGTCGTCCCGATCGGGGCGATCGCGCTCTTCTGGTTCCTGGTGCGTGAGCCCAGGGCCCAGGAAACGGCCGACTTGCGGCGCCAGGTGGACTCGCTCCAGTTCACCGTGGACTCGGCCCGCCGGGAACTGGCGCGCGGGTCCGTGGAAGACCTGCGCCAGCGCGTCGCCGACTACGAGACGGGGCTGACCCTGATGCGCACCCTCGTGCCGACGGACAACGAGGTCGCTCAGCTCATCAACGACATCTCGGACCGGGCCAAGCTGCGCGACGTCTACGTGGCCGACCTCTCGCCGCTTGGAATGGAGGACGGGCCCCAGTACCGGGTGGCCCGGTACCGCTTCCAGGTGCTCGGGCACTACGACGACATCGGGACGTTCCTGTCCGATATCGCCTCGCTGCGGCGGATCATGGTGCCGCACTCGCTGTCGCTCACCCTGGCGACGGACGCGCAGGCCGAGGTGGTGTCGGATACGACGGGGGCGCTGCTGGTGGCAAGCTTCCAGCTCAAGACGTACGTCAAGCAACCGCCCATGGAGGGCGAAGGAGGCACCGGTGGCGACCGGTAAGCGCTGGAGCCCATGGCTCGCGGTCGCCCTTGTCGCAGCCGCCTGCGGTGGAGGAGAGGAGGCACCGCCCGCCGGCCAGCCGGCCGTGGAGCCCCCGCCCCCGACCGCCGCGGTCGATGCGCAGGACGTGTCGGTCCAGGACAGCACGCCCCAGGACAGCACGACCCAAGCGCTCGCGCTGGCGCGGGAGGTGTTTGCCTACCGCGGATCGGGCCGCGACCCGTTCATGTCCCTGCTGCGGTCGGGTGACGTTCGGCCGCTGCCGCAGGACCTGCGGGTCATGGGGATCACGTTCGACGCGCGCTACCCGCAGCGCTCCGTGGCCGTGCTGAGCGACGTCTCGGCCGCCAAGCGATACACGGTGCGGCCCGGCGACGTCATCGGCCGGATCCGCATCGTCGAGGTACGGACAACGGAAGTCATCGCAGTCGTGCAGGAGTTCGGCGTGGACCGGCAAATCGTGCTGCCGCTCCGGCGTCGTCAGGAGGCTACACAATGATCCGGTTTCTCCTTCTTGCCGCCGGCGTCGGCCTCGCGGCGTCGCCTGCGAACCTCGGCCCCGGCGAAGTCACGGCCGTGAGCGTCCTGCCCGCCCCGGGTCGGGCGGAGGTCGTGATCGACGTCGCCGGTCCGGTGTCGTACCAGGACTTCACGCTCGCCAACCCGGCGCGGCTCGTCGTGGACATCTCGGGCGCCACCCTGGCCAGCACCGGCGCGGCGAGCTACGACGGTGTCAACCGGGCGGGCATCGTGAACGTCCGCTACGCCCAGTACAGCACCGAGGTCGTGCGGGTCGTGATCGATCTCGAGTCGCTGCGCGACTACACGGTCGAGCAGGGCGAGGGGATGATCCGCGTCGCGTTCGGCGCGGACCGCTCCTTTGCCGCCTGGTCGTCCCTCGAGCCGCGGGCCCTTGCCGCGGCGGCGACGGGCGGGACCATGGGCTCGCCCTACGCGGCGGTGGCCGAGGTGGAGCCCCCGGCCCAGCAGTCGCAGCAGCCCCGGATCACGGTCACCTATGACTCCGCGTCCATCGCCGACGTGATGGCGGGCCTTGCCGCCTTCAGCGGCCGCTCCATCGTGCTCGGCAAGGACGTGGACGGCACGGTCACGGCTGAGATCAAGAACCAGCCGTGGGACGTGGCGTTCCAGTCGATCCTGGCGTCGCAGGGCCTGTCGGCGGTCGAGGAGCCGTCGGGCATCATCCGGGTGGACAACCCGGAAGTGCTCGCCAAGCGCGACTCGCTCGAGCCGCTCACCACCAAGCTCGTCCGGGTCAACTACCAGCGTGCCGGCGCCCTGGTGGAACCGCTCAAGGCGGTACTGTCGTCGCGCGGCCAGGTGGTGGCGGATACCGCGACCAACACACTGATCATCAGCGACGTCGAGAGCCGCATCCTGCGGGATTCCGCCTTCGTGGCGCAGCTCGACATCCGCACGCCGCAGGTCTCGATCCACGCCAAGCTGATCTTCGTGGACCGGTCGGACATCGAGAACCTCGGGGTCCAGTACGACCTCGGGACGTCGTCGCAGTTCTTCAACAAGCTCGTGCAGCGTCCCGATCCGGCCACCGTGCAAGGTGTCGATACCGACAACGACGGGACGGTGGACTTCGTCACGTTCGAGACGTACGACCCCGCCACGACCGTCGTGGACATCGGCGGCAACGCCCTGTCCGGGATCGCCAACGCGACGTCGGTGATTCCCAGCTCAGCGCTCGACCTGATCTACTCGACCGCGATCGGCGGCTACAGCCTCACGGCGTTCGTCTCCGCCCTGCAGCGGGTCGAACTGGCCGACCTCCAGGCGGAGCCGGTCATCACGACGGCCGACAACACCCGCGCCAAGATCCAGGTGGGCGACCGGGTGCCGCTGCGCGTCATCGACCAGGGGGCCATCACGGGCGGCGTTCAGGCGCCCCGCACCACCACCCAGTTCGAGGACGTGGGCATCATCCTCGAGGTCACACCGCACGTCACCGCGAGCGGCCAGGTCCTCATGCAGATCCACGCCGAGAACTCGTCGGTCAAGGAAGCGCCGGCCGACATCGGCTACTCCTTCCAGACGCAGCAGGCCGACAACCAGATCCTGGTGAACGACGGCGAGACGGCCGTCATCGGCGGCCTGACCGTGACCGAGCTGGTCGTGTCCAAGAGCGGCATTCCGTTCCTGGTCGATCTGCCCATCGTGGGCAGCCTGTTCGGGTTCACGCAGCGCCGCGAAACCCGGCGTGACCTGTTGATTCTGGTGACCCCCCATATCATTGACGTGGGGGACGAAGCCATGGGTGTGGGCGGGCGCTGACACCCGGCACACGGGGCGACCAGCACCGGAGAGGCACCGAGCCCGGCCCCGCGCCGGGCTCGCGTGTTGTTAGGGGGAGCGTGAAGCCGTGAGCGGACCGATCCGATTCACCACCGCGGGAGAGTCGCATGGCCCCGCCCTGGTCGCCGTCCTCGAAGGGGTGCCGGCCGGCCTGGCGCTCGGCACGGGCGACATCGATGCCGACCTGCGGCGCCGGATGACGGGCCACGGCCGCGGCGCGCGCATGAAGATCGAGTCCGACCAGGTCGAGCTCCTGAGCGGCGTGCGGGCGGGCGAGACTCTCGGCTCGCCCATTGCCATGCTGATCCGCAATCGGGACTGGGAGCACTGGGCGGACATCATGGCGATCGAGCCGGACCCGGTGGGCGCGGGTCCGCGACGGCGGGCGGTGCACCGCCCGCGCCCGGGGCACGCAGACCTGGTGGGGGTGCTCAAGTACGACCGTGCCGACGCTCGCGACATCCTGGAGCGGGCGAGCGCCCGCGAGACCGCGGCGCGGGTGGCGTGCGGGGCCGTGTGCCGCGTGCTGCTCGCGGCGTTCGGGGTGGAGATCGGAAGCCACGTGGTGCGGATCGGCGACGTCGAGGCACGGGTGCCGGACGAGCTGCCGGTGCCGCTCAACCCCGCCGCCGACGCCTCCCCGGTCCGCTGCCTCGACCGGGCGGCGTCGGCCGCGATGGTCGAGGCCATCGATCGCGCGAAGCGGGCGCGTGACACGCTCGGGGGCGTGGTCGAGGTCGTCGCCCGTGGCGTGCCGGTGGGCCTCGGCTCGCACGTGTCGTGGGACCGGAAGCTCGACGGCCGGCTCGCGCAGGCCATGATGTCGATCCCGGCGGTCAAGGCGGTGGAGATCGGGCTCGGGCTCGCCGCCGCCACGCGGCGCGGGTCGGAGGTGCACGACGCCATCGGCCGGGGCGAGGGTCCCGCCACGGGGGGCTTCGCGCGCGCCAGCAACCGCGCAGGCGGCCTGGAAGGGGGCATGACCACCGGGGCTCCCCTCACCCTGCGGGTCGCGATGAAGCCCATCTCCACGCTGATGCGGCCGCTGGACACGGTGGATCTGGTCACGGGCGGCGCGTCCAAGGCGCAGGTGGAGCGATCGGACGTGACCGCCGTGCCGGCCCTGGGCGTGATCACCGAGGCCATGCTTGCCCTGGTCCTCGCGAACGCCCTGCTCGAGCAGTTCGGCGGCGGCGCACTGGCCGATACCCGGGCCGCCTACGACGCGTATCTCGCCCGACTCGCGCGGCGCTGGGAGCCCGGGCCCTCGGCGTGAGCCGCCACGTCATCCTGATCGGGCTGTCGGGCGCCGGAAAGTCCGCCGCGGGCCAGGCGGCGGCGCGCCTGCTCGACTGCGCCTTCCGCGACATCGACGACGACATCGTCCGGCGGAGCGGCCTGACGATTCCGGAGCTGTTCCGACGCCACGGGGAAGCGGACTTCCGGGCGCGAGAGCGTGACGCGATGGAGCGGGCGCTCGCCGCGCCCGCGCACCTGGTGGCGACGGGTGCGGGATGGGCCGCGGCGCCGGGGAACATCGATCGGGCGCTCGACGTGGCGCTGGTCATCTATCTGCGCTGCGGGCCCGAGACCGCCGTGGCGCGTCTTGCCGGCTCCACCGACCGACCGCTGCTCGCCGGTGACCCGCTGGCCGCGCTGCGAGGCCAGCTCGCGGCCCGCGCCGGGTTCTACGAGCGTGCGCATGCTGCGGTGGACACCGACGGCCGCGGCATCGACGAAGTGGCGCAAGCCGTGGCCGCGCTTGCGCGAAGCACGGGGGGGTGGTAATTATGCCCCCGGCCCCGGGCGCGGCGGAGTGACAACGGCCCGCCTCGCAAGTCAAGTCACAGCAACGTGATATCAAGTCGGCCTGGTGTGGGATCCCGGTTCCCGCCAGGCCGTTCGGATCTTCGGATGCGGGGCCACGTTGATCCGGCGTTGAGTGCCGCCGCGCTTCGTGGCGGCAGCGTACGGGTAGATGAGGAACCATGGCAAAAGCCAAGAGCGCGCTGGTCGTCGTGGAATCACCGACGAAGGCGAAGACGGTCGGCAAGTACCTCAAGGACCTCGGCGGGGAATTCTCGCACTACACCGTCAAGGCGACCGTCGGCCACGTCCGGGATCTGCCGCAGCGCGAGTTGGGCGTGGACGTCGAGAAGGGCTTCGCGCCGAAGTACGTCACCATCCGCGGCAAGGGCAAGACGCTCGCGGAACTCAAGAAGGCGGCGAAGGCCGCCGACGCGGTCTACCTGGCCACCGACCCCGACCGCGAGGGCGAAGCCATCGCCTGGCACGTTGCCGACCAGCTCGGCGAGCGGGCGGACATTCACCGCGTGCTGTTCCACGAAATCACCAGGGACGCCGTCCGCCAGGCCATCCGCCATCCCACCGAAATCGACGACCGCAAGGTCGAGGCGCAGCAGGCGCGGCGCATCCTGGATCGCCTGGTGGGCTACAAGGCGAGCCCCCTGCTCTGGAAGTCCATCAAGACGGGGCTCTCGGCGGGGCGCGTGCAGACGGTGGCGTTGCGGCTCATCTGCGAGCGTGAGGAGGAGATCCGCGCCTTCACGCCCAAGGAGTACTGGAGCATCGAGGTCGAGCTCGAGGCCAAGCGGAAGCGGTTCCAGGCCAAGCTGTACAAGGTCGGCGGCCACCGGGCGGAGCTGTCGGACGCGGCGGCGGCCCAGCGGGTAGTCAAGGACGTCACGGGCAAGCCCTTCGTCGTCTCCGCGGTGAACCGGCGGGAGCGCCGCAAGCACGCGCCCCCGCCGTTCACGACCAGCACCCTGCAGCAGGAAGCGGCAAAGCAGCTCGGGTTCTCGGCCCAGCGGACCATGCGGACCGCGCAGCAGCTGTACGAGGGCGTGGAGGTCGGCAAGGAGGGCGCCGTCGGCCTCATCACCTACATGCGCACCGACTCCACGCGCGTGGCCCCCGTGGCGCTCGAAGCCGTGCGCGCGTTCATCGCTGAGCAGTTCGAAGGCCCGTACCTCCCCGCCAAGCCGAACGTCCACGCGGGCCGCAAGTCGGCGCGGGCGCAGGACGCGCACGAGGCCATCCGACCCGCCGACGTCTGGCGCCGACCGGACGATCTCAAGAAGGCGCTCACGCCGGACCAGTTCAAGCTCTACCGGCTCATCTGGCAGCGCTTCGTCGGGTCGCAGATGGCGCCGGTGATTTACGACACCACCACGATCGACTTTGCGGTGAACGCGTACCTGTTCCGCGCCGTGGGCTCGGTGGTGCAGTTCAACGGCTACCACGCGGTGTTCCACGAGGGGCACGAGGCCGAAGAGGGGCGCACGCTCGAAGACCTCAAGCCCGTGCCCTCGCTCGAGGTGGGGGATTCCGCCAAGGTCAAGGAGATCGTCCCGAACCAGCACTTCACCGAGCCGCCGCCGCGGTACAGCGAGGCGAGCCTGGTCAAGGAGCTGGAGAAGCGCGGCATCGGCCGGCCGAGCACGTACGCCTCGATCATCTCGACGCTGCGGAACCGGGACTACGTGACCCTCGCCGAGCGGCGGTTCCAGCCCACCGGGCTGGGCGAGACGGTGTCGAAGGTGCTGGTGTCCCGCTTCCCCGACATCTTCAACGTCGAGTTCACCTCCGAGATGGAGAACGAGCTCGACAAGGTCGAGGAGGGCGATCTCGGCTGGGTGGCGGTGCTCGAGAACTTCTACGGGCCGTTCGCCAAGGCGCTCGCGGAAATCGATCCCGAGGCCATGATCCGGGAGGCGCACGACGTGTCGGAGGTGGAGGGGCAGACCTGTCCCGACTGCGGCCAGGGCACCCTCAAGGTCCGCTCGGGGCGCTTCGGGCCGTTCGTCGCGTGCTCCCGGTACCCCGAGTGCCGGCACACCAAGCCCCTCAAGCGCGACAAGGTCCCGGACCGGCCCACCGACCAGGTCTGCCCCAACTGCGGGCGCCCAATGGTCATCAAGACCGGGCGATACGGGGAGTTTCTCGCCTGCACGGGCTACCCGGAGTGCAAGACCACGCGTCCCATCCCCCTCGGCGTGAAGTGCCCCAGATGCGGCACCGGTGAACTCGCCGAGCGCCGCACCAAGCGGGGGCGGTCGTTCTTCGGGTGCTCCCGATATCCGGACTGTGACTTCTCCACGTGGTACCGGCCGACGCCGGCCACCTGCCCGTCCTGCGGGTTCGTGGGCGCGGAAATGCGGAGCACGAAGACGCGCGGTGACTACCGCCGCTGTCTGAAGTGCGAGACCGAGTTCACGCCCGAAGGCGCGGACGAGGGGGCAACGGCGTCCGCCGACGCGTGACCGTCACGGTGGTGGGCGGTGGCCTTGCCGGGTGCGAGGCCGCGTGGGCGCTCGCCGAGCGCGGCGTCGCGGTGCGGCTCTGCGAGATGCGCCCGCGCACCAGGACCCCGGCGCACCAGACCGACCGGCTCGCCGAGATCGTCTGCAGCAACACCTTCAAGTCCCTCGAGCTCACCAACGCCCACGGCCTGCTCAAGGCCGAACTGCGCCGGCTCGGCTCGCTGCTGCTCGATGTCGCCGAGACGGTGCGCGTGCCGGGCGGGTCGGCCCTGGCGGTGGACCGCACGCTGTTCGCGGACGCGGTCACCGCGCGGGTGGAGGCCCACCCCCGCATCACGGTGGTCCGCGACGAGGTCACGGATCTGCCGTCGCCCGGCGTCGTCGCCACCGGGCCGCTGACCTCGGAGGCGCTGGCCGCGCGCATCGCCGAGCGGCTGGGCACCGGCGGCCTCGCGTTCTACGACGCGATCGCCCCGATCGTCGCGGCCGAGTCCCTGGATCTCACCCGGCTCTATCGCGCCTCGCGCTACGGCAAGGGCGGCGGTGACGACTACCTGAACGCCCCCCTCGATCGCGCGGCCTACCTGGCCCTGGTCGAGGGGCTGCGGACGGGCGAGCAGTTCCGGCCGCACGAGTTCGACGCGGTGCCGTACTTCGAGGGGTGTTTGCCCATCGAGGAGATGGCGGCGCGCGGGGACGACGTGCTGCGCTTCGGGCCGCTCAAGCCGGTGGGCCTGCCGGACCCGCGCACGGGGCGGCTGCCCTGGGCGGTGGTGCAGCTGCGCCAGGAGGATCAGGGCGCGCAGATGTGGAACCTCGTGGGGTTCCAGACCCGGCTCCGCATTCCCGAACAGCAGCGGCTGTTCCGGGCCATCCCGGGCCTCGCCGAGGCCGAGTTCCTCCGGTACGGGAGCATTCACCGCAACACCTACCTGAACACCCCGAGCGTGCTGCGGCCGCCGCTCTCGGCGCCGGACGACCCGCACCTCCTGTTCGCCGGGCAGCTCGTGGGTGTGGAGGGCTACACGGAGTCGCTGGGCACCGGGCTGTTCGCCGGGCTCACGCTGGCGCGCCTGCTCGCGGGAGAGGCGGCCGTGTTGCCGCCGCGGGAGACCATGCTCGGGGCGCTGCTGCACCACGTGCATCACGCCGACGCGCGCCACTTCCAGCCGATGAACGCGAACTTCGGTCTGCTCCCGCCCCTTGTCTCGCCGCCCAGGGACAAGGGGGAACGCAAGGCCCGGCTCGCCGAGCGGGCGCTCGCGGCCATCGAGGCGTTTGCGGGTCAGGTGGTGGGAGTGGCCCCGTGACCGGGCCGTCACCGCTCCGGCCGGAGATTGCCGAGTTCCTGACGTTCCTCGAGAAGGAGCGGAACGACTCGCCCCACACGGTCCGCGCCTACCGGCGCGATCTCGCCGCCTTCCAGCGGTTTGCCGACGGCTACTTCGCGGCCGCCTGGGATTGGACGGCGGTGGATCGGCTCGCCCTGCGCAGTTTCATGGGCGACCTCACGCGGCGCGGCCAGGCCCGCCGGTCGGTGGCGCGCGCGGTCTCGACGCTCCGCACGTTCTTCCGGTTTCTGGGCTCCCGCTACGGCGTGGCGGCCAATCCCGCGCGCGGTGTGAGGCTGCCGCGGGCGGAGCGCCGGCTGCCGGCGGTGCTCGACCGGGCGCAGATCGAGGAGCTGTTCGGGCTGGCCGAGCGCGCCGCGCAGGACGGCGGATTCCAGGAGGCGCGCGACCTCGCGATGCTGGAGCTGTTCTACGGCACCGGCATGCGGCTCGGCGAGCTGGCGGGCCTCAACGTGAGCGACGCGGACCTCGTGGCCGACCAGGTGAAGGTGCGCGGCAAGGGGCGCAAGGAGCGGCTGCTCCCCATCGGGCGGGCGGCGGGGCGCGCGCTCCGCGCGTACGAGGGGGAACGGAGCGCGCTGCTCGCGGCCGCGGGCAGAGGCGGTGACATCCGGGCGCTGTTCCTGGCCCGTTCGGGACGCCGGCTTTCCCCCCGGGGCGTGCAGCTCGCGGTGCGCCGGCACCTCCGGCTGTTCGGCGAGCGCACCGGGCTCAAGGTCCACTCCCTGCGCCACTCGTTCGCGACGCATCTACTCGACGCCGGCGCGGATCTGCGCGCCGTCCAGGAGCTGCTGGGCCACGCTTCGCTCAGCACGACGCAGGTGTATACTCATACCAGCGTGGAGCGGCTGAAGCGCGTGTACCAGGCCGCGCACCCACGGGCGAAATGAGCCAAGATGCGGCCGCGGCCGGCAGGGCGCGGCGGGAGACCATGGTGGCGCCACGCATGCGTTCGACGACCATTCTCTGCGTCCGCAAGGACGGCCGGGTCGTCATGGGCGGAGACGGACAGGTCACGGTGGGCGACACGGTCATGAAGTCGCGCGCCACCAAGGTCCGGCTGCTGGGCGGCGGCAAGGTGCTCGCCGGGTTCGCGGGCGCCGCCGCCGACGCCTTTACGCTCTTCGAGAAGTTCGAGGAGAAACTCGAGCGGTTCCCGGCCAACCTGCCGCGGGCGTCGGTCGAGCTTGCCAAGGACTGGCGCAGCGACCGCGTGCTGCGCCGGCTCGAGGCGCTGCTCGCGGTGGCCGACGCGAGCCACGGGTTCGTGCTCTCCGGCAGCGGGGAGCTGGTGGAGCCCGACGACGGCCTGCTCGCGATCGGCAGCGGCGGCAACTTCGCGCTGGCCGCCGCGCGCGCGCTGCTCGACACGCCGCTCGACGCGCGCGCGGTGGTGGAGCGCAGCCTCGGCATTGCCGCGGACATCTGCGTGTTCACGAACCGCAACCTCACGGTGCTGGAGCTGGGAGCCCGCGCATGACCCAGGCGGCCCAGCCGGCCCCCGAGCAGGGCGCCGCGCCCACGCCCGAGCCGCTGCCGTGGCTCGAGGAGTTGCCGCCGCGCCAGATCGTGGCGGAGCTGGACCGCTACATCGTGGGCCAGGACGCGGCCAAGCGGGCGGTGGCCATCGCGATCCGCAACCGCTGGCGGCGGTCGCAGGCGCCCGAGACGATCCGGGACGAAATCGTCCCCAACAACATCATCATGATCGGGCCCACGGGAGTGGGGAAGACCGAGATCGCCCGGCGCCTCGCGCGGCTCGCCGGCGCGCCGTTCCTCAAGGTCGAAGCGTCGAAGTTCACCGAGGTGGGCTACGTGGGCCGCGACGTGGAGTCCATGGTCCGCGAGCTGGTGGATGCCGCCATCACGATGGTGCGCGGCGAGCGCGAGGACGAGGTCTTCCCGCAGGCGGAGGAGCGCGCGGAGGAGCGGCTGCTCGATCTGCTCCTTCCGGGCCCCGCGTCGCCGGCCGGCGCACCGGCCGCGGAGGCCGGGGAGGCGGGCGCGGTGGTGGTGCCGGAGCGATTCGTGGTGTCCCCCACGGGCGAGGCGAAGGCCGTAACGGTGGAGGACGAACGCCAGCGCCGCACGCGCGAGAAGCTGCGGCATCTGCTGCGCGACGGGAAGCTCGAGGAGCGGGAGGTGGAGGTCGAGGTCACCCAGGAAGGCCTGCCGATGCTCGACATGATGCCGCAGCCGCCGGGGATGGAGGGGCCCGACATCAACTTCACCGAGATGCTGCGGGACATGCTTCCCAAGCGGAAGAAGCGGCGCACGGTGCCGCTCCAGGAGGCGCGGCGCATCCTCGTCGACGAGGAGCTGCGCAAGCTCGTGGACATGGACGACGTGGTGAACGAAGCCCTCGACCGCGTGGAGAACCACGGCATCCTGTTCATCGACGAGCTGGACAAGATTGCCGGCGAGCGCAGCCAGACGGGCCCGGACGTATCGCGGGAGGGTGTGCAGCGCGACCTGTTGCCCATCGTCGAAGGTTCCACGGTCCAGACGCGCTACGGATACGTCCGCACCGACCACATCCTGTTCATCGCGGCGGGCGCGTTCCACAACGCGAAGCCATCCGACCTCATTCCGGAGCTGCAGGGCCGGTTCCCGATCCGGGTGGAGCTCAAGTCGCTGAGCGAGTCGGACTTCGTGCGGATCATGACGGAGCCGGAGAACGCGCTCACCAAGCAGTACCAGGCGCTGTGCGCGGCCGAAGGCGCCGAGCTGATCTTCGTGGACGAAGGTGTGCGCGAGATCGCCCGGATCGCCATGCTGCTGAACGAGCGGATCGAGAACATCGGCGCGCGCCGCCTGCACACCGTGCTCTCTACGCTCCTCGAGGACCTGCTGTTCGACCTCCCCGAAGTGGCCGAGAAGCGCGTCGTGTTCGACGCCCCGGCGGTCCGCGCGCGGCTCATGCACGTGGTCGAGGACGAAGACCTCCGTAAGTACATCCTCTAACCGCGGATTGAAGCGGACTCGGCCGCGGAAGGCCGCGCCTGGGCCCATTCGCGGCCTTGTCCGCGCCTGTACGCGGCCCTAGAATCACTTGGCACCTGTCAATTTGACCGTCCTTTGCCCTTTTCCATGCCGAAACGCGACTTCCTGGCCATCCCCGACCTCTCGCGCGACGAGATCATCGCGCTCTTCGACCTCGCCGCCCGGATGAAGCGCGGGGCCTACCGCGAACGGCCGCTCGCGGGAAAGACCCTCGCGATGATCTTCACCAAGAGCAGCACGCGGACCCGCGTGTCGTTCGAGGTGGGAGCGTATCAGCTCGGTGGGCACGCGCTCTTCCTGTCGTCTCGCGACATCCAGATTGGCCGCGGCGAGCCGATCAAGGACACGGCCCGCGTGCTTTCACGGTACGTGAACGGCATCATGATCCGCACGTTCGCGCACGCCGATGTCGAGGAGCTGGGCCGCTACGCCACGGTCCCGGTGATCAACGGGCTCACCGACCTGCTGCATCCGTGTCAGGTGCTGACCGACCTGTTCACCATGCGGGAGCACCTGGGCGGGTGGGAGGGGAAGACCGTCGCGTGGATCGGCGACGGCAACAACATGGCCAACTCGTGGCTCAACGCGGCCGCGGTCCTCGGGTTCGAACTCCGCTTGGCGTGCCCCGGGGGCTACGAGCCGAACCACGACATCTTCGAGTTCGCGAAATCGCGCACGACCGTGCTGATCACCGAGGACATCGAGGCGGCGGTGCGCGGCGCGCACGCCGTCAATACCGACGTCTGGGCCTCCATGGGGCAGGAGGAGGAGGCGAAGCAGCGGGCGCTCGCGTTCCAGGGCTACCAGGTCTCGGCGCCGCTCATGAAGCTGGCTGCGCCCGGCGCGATCTTCCTCCACTGCCTGCCGGCGCACCGTGGCGAAGAGGTCACGGAAGAGGTGTTCGAAGGGGCGCAATCGCGCGTCTTCGATCAGGCGGAAAACCGACTCCACGTGCAGAAAGCCATCATGGCAATGCTGATGGGAGGGTGAGGTCATGGGTGGGGAGCAACTGAAGCGGACACCGTTCCACGAGCACCACGTCGCTCTCGGGGCCAAGATGGTCCCGTTCGCGGGATACGCCATGCCGGTGCAGTATCCCACCGGCATCAATCGCGAGCACGAGATCGTCCGGACCGCGGCCGGCGTGTTCGACGTCTCCCACATGGGGGAGTTCGAGGTCACCGGACCCGACCGGAACGCGTTCGTGAACCGGATCGCCTGCAACGACGTGGGTGCCCTCGGCCCCGGCGAGGCGCAGTACTCGGCGCTGCTCACCGAGCAGGGCACCTTCGTGGACGACTGCATCGTGTACCGGTTCGACGACAAGATCATGATCGTCGTGAACGCGTCCAACACGGCCAAGGACTGGGAGCACGTGCTGTCCCGCAAGACCGGGAACATCCGCCTCAAGGACATCTCGGACGACGTGGCCCTGCTCGCGCTCCAGGGCCCCCAGAGCGAGGCGCTGTTGCAGCCCCTCACGCGCACGAGCCTCTCGGCCATCAAGTACTACCACTTCGACGTGGGCACGATCGCCGGGGCGGACTGTTTCATCGCCCGCACGGGATACACCGGCGAAGACGGCTTTGAGCTCTTCTTCCGGCCAAAGCACGCGGACGCCGTGTGGGCGGCGCTCGTCGGGCCCGGCCGGGCGGCGCCCATCGGCCTGGGGGCGCGCGACTCGCTCCGGCTCGAGGTGGGGTATCCGCTCTACGGCAACGACATCGACGACACGACCAACGCCTACGAGGCGCGGCTTGGCTGGATCGTCAAGCTCGACAAGGACGCCCCGTTCACGGGGAAGGCCGCGCTCCAGAAGGTGAAAGCCGCGGGTCCCGCGCGGCGGCTCGTGGGGTTTGTGACGGACGCCAAGGGTGTGATCCCCCGGCATGGGATGCCCGTGTTCGTGGCGGACCGGCAGGTGGACACGGTCCGGAGCGGCGGGTACGCGCCGTCGCTCAAGCAGGCCATCGGGACCACGTACCTGCCGAGCCACTCGACCGAACCCGGCACGACGTTCGAGATCGAGGTCCGCGGACGCCGGGTGCCGGCCCGCGTTGTCAAGATGCCCTTCTACAGCGGGGGCAGCGTCCGGCGCTGACGTATGGCGCTGCGCGTGGGGGTGCTGACGGTGTCCGACCTGGGCGCGAGCGGCGGGCGCGCCGATACGTCGGGTGCCGCGATCGTCGCGTGGGCGGAGGCCCGCGGGGCGCGCGTCGCCGCGCGGGACGTCGTGCCCGACGAAACGGACCGCATTGCCCTCACGCTCTGCCGCTGGGCCGACGATGACCTCGTAGACGTCGTGATCACCACCGGAGGCACGGGGCTCGCCCCGCGCGACGTGACGCCGGAGGCCACGCGCGCCGTGATCGACCGCGAGGCCCCCGGAATCGCGGAGGCCATCCGGAGTGCGTCGCTGCCGGGATTTCCCCGGGCGGCCCTGTCCCGCGGCGCCGCCGGCACGCGCGGCAACGTCCTGATCGTGAACCTGCCCGGCAGTCCCTCCGGGGTCAAAGACGGGCTGGCCGTGCTCGACCCCCTGGTGGACCACGCCGTCCGTCTCCTGCGCGGCTTCCCGACGGACCACGCATGAACGGCCGCGCCCTGATCACCATGGACGACCTCGAGGTCGGCGTGCCGGTGAACGCCGCGCTCGAAGCTGCGGGTCTCGCGACCGCCATGGTGTCGTCCCTGGACGATCTGCGCGCGGCGGTCCGCCGGGCCGATCCGGAGGTGGTCGTGCTCACGGGCGGCCTGCACGAACGGCCCGCCCGTGATCTCATCGCACTCGCCCGCGACCGGAACGCAGCGACCCTCGGTCTCGTGGAGCCTGGGGCTCAGGAGCCGGGCCGGGTAGGGCAGGCGCTTGGCCTCACCGTGTGGCTTGCCAAACCGGCCGCGCCAGCCGAGGTGGCGACCGCGGTGCAGCGTCTCATCGAGCGGCGCCGTCTCCAGGAGCGCACCGGCATCCTGGGCGACTCTCCCGCCGTGCAGGAAGTGCTGGTCAAGATCGAGCAGATGGCGCCGGTGTCGAGCACCGTGCTCGTCGAGGGCGAATCCGGCACGGGCAAGGAGCTGGTGGCCCAGGCCATCCACAGCCTCTCGCCACGGCGGGAGGGCCACTTCATCGCGGTCAACTGCGCGGCGCTCCCCGAAACGCTGTTGGAGTCGGAGCTGTTCGGGCACGAGAAGGGCGCCTTTACCGGCGCCGCCGAGCGGCGGCTGGGCCGCTTCGAGCTGGCGAACGGCGGCACCCTGTTCCTGGACGAGGTCGGCGAAATGCCGCACTCCGTCCAGGTGAAGCTGTTGCGGGTGCTGGAGACCCGGTCGTTCTTCCGGGTCGGAGGCACGCAGCCGATCCACGTGGACGTCCGGCTGATCGCGGCGACGAACCGCTCCCTCAAGGAGGTGGCGGCGGCGGGCCAGTTCCGCGACGACCTCTACTACCGGCTCAACGTGCTGAGCATCTACCTGCCGCCGCTCCGGGAGCGCCCGTCCGACATCCCCATTCTGGTGCGCCGGTTCGTGCGCGACCTGAGCCGGATTCATGGACGCGAGTTCCGCGGCATCAGCGCGGAAGCGATGCAGCTGCTGATCGAGGCGCCCTGGCCGGGGAACGTCCGGCAGCTCCGCAACCTGATCGAGTCCATGGTTGTGCTGGCGCCCGACCGCGAGATCGGGCCGGCCGACATCCCGCGGGAAATCCGCGACGGCCGGATGCGGTTCCTCCCGATGCCGCTGCCGGAGTCGCGGCGCGACATCGCGGGCCAGGAGCTGGAGTTCATCTTCCGGTCCCTGGTGGAGCTGAAGCTCCAGATCGAGGAGATGCGGCGCCGGTTCGACGAGGGCATGGCCCCCGTCGAAGTGATCGACCTGGGACGCACCCCGGCCCGGCCGGGAGTCGTGGCGTCGCCCCTCTACGCGTCCCCGCCGCCCGAGGAGGACCACGAAGTCCTCTACCGGCCGGGCATGACCATGGCCGAGGTGGAACGCGCCGCCATCGAGGCGGCGCTCGCCGAAACCCGCGGCAACCGCCGCAAGGCGGCCGACCAACTCGGCATCGGCGAGCGGACGCTGTACCGGAAGATCAAGGAATACGGGTTGAACTGATATTGCAGATTGAAGATTGCAGATTGAAGATTGCAGATTGCAGATTGAAGACTGCAGATTGCAGAATGGCCGCCGCGTCTGCCCTCACTGCCCTTCCTGCCCTTGCTGCCGCTTCCTGTACGTCGCTGTCCTCGCTCCACAAGGCCATCGTCACCTGCCGCGCCTGTCCCCGCCTGGTTGCGTGGCGCGAACAGGTCGCGCGGGAGAAACGCCGGGCGTTCGCCGACCAGGAGTACTGGGGCCGGCCGGTTCCGGGGTTCGGCGACCCGCGGGCGCGGCTGCTGATCGTGGGACTCGCCCCGGCGGCGCACGGCGCCAACCGCACGGGGCGCATGTTCACGGGCGATCAGAGCGGCGACTGGCTGTACGAGGCGCTGCACCGGTTCGGGTTCGCGAGCCGCGCCGACGCCTGCGACCGGAATGACGGGCTCCGGCTCACCGACTGCTACATCACCGCGTCGGCGCGCTGCGCCCCGCCCGCCAACCGGCCGACACCCAAGGAGCTGGCCACGTGCCGGCCGTGGCTCGAGCGCGAGGTGACGCTGCTTGGCCGCGTGTCCGTGGTGCTCGCGCTGGGCGCGATCGGCCACGATGCCTGGCTCCGCGCCGTCGGTTGGCGGGACCGGCTCGCGGCTCGCGAGCGGCCGCGGTTCCGCCACGGTGCCTCGGTGCGTCTCGCGGGCGGACCGTGGCTCGTGAGCTCGTATCATCCATCCCGGCAGAACACCAACACGGGGCGGCTGACCCGCGGGATGTGGCATGGAGTATTCGAGCGGGTGAGGGGGATCCTGGACGACGGGAGCGACGGGAAC